>NZ_NRQV01000007.1:0-203801 GCF_004119505.1 Flavobacterium sp. YO64
GTGTTATTATTCTTAGTTATTCTTGAATCACTTTTAATGTAGTTCCATTTACAAAATCATCATGATTGATAAAAAAACTATTCAATGTTTTTCCGTTTAACTGAATTTCTTTTATTTTTCCATCACTGTTCATTGCCCTTTCAATTACTACATTTTCTTTATTGTAATACCTTGAATCTAGTTTAATTGTTACTTTATCAAACATTGGTGTTGTAACAGTATAAATTGGATCTCCTGGAGATATTGGATAAATTCCCATCATAGAATACACCAGCCAAGCCGACATCGTTCCTGTATCGTCATTTCCAGGTAATCCTTTTGGTTCGTTTCTAAAATATTCTCGAACCAATTTCTTAACCATTTCCTGACTCTTCCACTCCTCACCTTTTACATAATTAAATAAATAAGGATAAGCAATATCAGGTTCGTTTGCCATATCAAATTGTTTGATGTCAAAAATTTTCTGCAATTGATCAGAGAAAACCTTATCACCTCCCATTAATTTAATAAGTCCTTTTATATCATGCGATACCATAAAAGCATATTGCCATGCGTTACCTTCTATAAATCCAACATTTTCCTGAAAATTAGCTCCCGCATTAGGATCAAAAGGCTCATACCATTTTCCGTCAGCTGTTCGTGGGCGAAGTAATTTTAAATCTTTATCATATAATTTTTGATAGGATAAAGATCGTTTATAAAAACGCTTATAATCTTCTTTTTCTCCTAAAGCTTTTGCCATAAGCGCAATCGCATAATCTGAAGCATTATATTCTTCTGTTGTAGAAACTGACCCATGATAATTTGTAGACAAATATCCTTTTTGAAGGTATTCTTTAAGCCCCGGACGCAGCGGATTTTCTTCGATTTGATCTGCTCCTTTTAACATTGCATGATAAGCTTTATAAATATCAAAATCCTGAATTCCTTTTAAGCAGGCATCTGCTATAACTATACTCGCAGGATCTCCAACCATTGTAAATGTTTCCGTTGAATTTAATTCCCATTTAGGCAGCCAGCCGTTTTCATCGTACATTTGCAACATACTTTTTATCATATCAGATTGCTGCTTAGGATAAACTAAAGACGTTAAAGGATGCATATTTCGATAGGTATCCCATAAAGAAAATACGGTATATCGGGTACCCAATGTTTTTCCAATTTTGCTTCTTTTTATTTGAGGAAATTCTCCGTTAAGATCATTTAAAGTATTGGGATGAATTAAAGTATGATACAATGCCGTGTAAAAAATAACCTTATCTTGATAGGAACCGCCTTCGACCAAAATTTTAGAAAGTTCTTCGTTCCATTCGTTAAATGTTTCTTTATAAACATCATCAAATGATTTATATCCCGTTTCTTTTTCCAGATTCTCACGAGCGTTTTGAATACTTACATACGAAATTCCTATTTTTACTTCAACAGTTTCTTCTTTATCAAATTGATAGGTAAAATAAGTCCCAATACTATCTCCAACAACAGTTTTAATCGTGTTTTTCATCATTCGGGTTTTACCATTGTAACCCATCCATTGCGCTTCTGTACCTTCATATTTAGGGGTGTTTTTCCAAACGCCAAAATGATTTGCCGGTTTCGAAAACTTAGCTACAAAATATACAGGATAAGCATCTTCAGGACTATTATAGCAAAATGAACCTACAGAACGCATTCCTTCAATCTCTGTTGAAGAAACTACTTTTACCATCGCTCCTTCTTCATTTGTTAATCCTAAGCCAAGATTCAATAAAATATTAGACTGCCCTTTCGGAAAAGTGAATCTGCTTACTCCTACTCTTTTCGAAGCTGTAAATTCACCTTTAACTTTATATTTATCAATGTTTACACTATAATAAGCCGTTTTAGCCAATTCTTTAGAATAAGTAGAACCATATTTTAAATGATTGGTTTCGACCGCTCCTGTTGTTGGCATTAACAAAATAACACCTAAATCAGGGCAACCTACACCACTTAAATTTACTTGACTAAATCCGGTTAAAAATGTATTCTCGTTTACATAAGGATTCGACAACCATTGACTGTCTTTTTCTAAACTATTTTGTCGTCCAGCCACATTAAAAGGACTGATACTTGCCATTCCTCTTGGAGCAATCGGTCCGGGAAAAGTAGCTCCATAATTAGAAGTCCCTATAAGCGGATTTACAAAATCTGCGGGCTGCTGGGCAAAAGTATTTATGCTAAAAAACAGCATGCTGAAAAAACATGCTGCTTGTGTTATTTTACTATTAAAAATCATATTTAATTCTCTATCTGTTAATCGCTTCAATTTTTAAAGTCCAAGCTTCTTTACATGGTAAATTATTACGTAAATTTTCTGGAATTGTAACTTTAAATCCGTCCGCAAATTTAGTCCATTTCAATGGTATTTTCGAACCTAACATTGTAATTTTTGTTCCTTTTTTAGGATTGATCGATTTTAATGTAATCTCTGCAGGAATTTTATCTTCTCCTTCTTTTGCTAGATAAAACAAGTAAACACTTCCTGCTTTATTCTGTGTCATACAAATATTATCTTCCTTATAAGGTGCAATTGGTTTGGTGTCATAAATTGCAGTACTGTTTACTTTCATCCAATCTCCAAAAGAGGCTAATAAATCGTACGCTCCCTGCTGCCATTCTCCTTCTGGACTTGGAGCAACATTCAACAATAAATTACCGCCTTTTGCCACTACATCAATAAGCATATGAATCCCTTGTCTGCCTGTCATATATTTTGCATTTGGAGTGTATGACCAGCCTCCGCCAGAAGTAATACAAGATTCCCAAGGATAAGGAAGTGTTTTTTCAGGAACGCGGTTTTCAGGTGTTAAATAATTTTGATTTTTGCCATGAACTGCTCTGTCAACCACTATTAAACCAGGTTGTTTCTGACGCGCTTTTACTACCAATTCATCCATTTTAACATCTTGGCTGACAACTCTATGTTTTATAAATCCGTTTTTAGAAGTGTTTTCTAAAAACTTAGATTTATAGTGCTCGCTAATACTTTTTTGGTCTCCTTTTTCTACCCAGCCGCCATCAAGCCATAAAATATCAACTTTTCCGTAATTGGTTAAAATTTCTAAAATTTGATTGTGGGTAAAATCAACATATTTCTGCCATTTTTCAGGATATAGTGCTGGATCATAATTTACGTTTCTATCAAATGGAGGAAAATAAGGATCCCAATAGTTTTCGTTGTGCCAGTCTGGTTTTGAGAAATAGGCACCTGTAGAAATATTTTCATTTCTAAAGGCATTAAAAACTTCTTTCAAAGTATCCGCTTTTGGATTACTGCTGAAAGCACATTCTTTATCAGTTACCTTGTAATCTGTGTATTTAGAATCATACATCGAAAATCCGTCATGGTGTTTTGTGGTAAAAACCATGTATTTCATTCCTGCTGCTTTTGCCGCTTTTGCCCATTTTACAGGATCAAACTTTGTTGGGTTAAAGGTTTTCTTTAAACCTTCATACTCTTTTACATATTGACTGTAATTACCCGGATTACTGCCTTTTTTACGCTCGCACCATCCATAATCTTCAGGGCAAATCGACCATGATTCTACAATTCCCCACTGACTGTATGTTCCCCAGTGCATTAACAATCCAAACTTTTTGCCTTGCCATTGTTCTAAGTTTTTTAAAACTAATGGATCTGTTTCCGGTACATAACGCTCGTCTTCATAAATAGCCTGAGAGAACATTTGTGCAGAAAATAATACTGCGATTAATACTATTACTTTTTTCATCTTTGGTTTATTTTTTTTGGTTTGGTTTTACTGCAAAAATCTTATTTACGATGCTAAAATTTGTAAATCAAACTTTGTCAAAGTTTATTTCTTCTTGTTTAATTCACTAGAATCTCATCCACAAACAACCAAGAACTTTCGCCTCTTGGACTTTTCTTTAAGTTTGACCCAATTACTTTGATGAATCGAACATTCGTTTTTTCAAAATTGATTTTAAAATCTTTTAACTCTGAAGTTGGGTTAGATGCATATGGGCGTGATATTTTACCGACTTCTTTGTATTTGATACCGTCATTTGAAACTAAAACTTTTACTTGTATCGGGAAAAATATGCCTGCACCTTGACTTTCTAAAGTTCCAACAATTACTTCTTTTACACTTTCTTGTTTTTCTAGATCAATAACAAGTTCCATGTCGTTAACAAGCCAAGCCTGCCATTGTCCGTCATGAAAGTTCTTAGATCCACGAATTGTATTTACCATCGTAAAAGGACCGTCGCCTTTGTAACTGTTATTAAATGGTGTTAAGTAATTGACTTTATGTGCTACTGCTTTATGAAATACAATAGTGTCTGTAAACGTTTTTCCAACCGGTTTTTCGTTTTGAAATAAAGAAGCTTTTAAAACTGTTGTTTGATTAAACTGAATTGGATTTGTATATTTCAGAGCGTTTACATCCAAAGTTTTATCCCCTAATACATATCGAATATCTGGATTTGGAAATTCATTTTTCAAAGTCACATTAATTTGTTTCTTAGCAATATCTGCACTTGAAACTGCTGTAACTAAATAAGCACTTTTTGCATAATTGATTCCTAAATAATCGTAACGTTTTAATAACGGTGCTAATCTAGTTGTAAAGTCATTCCAATTACGGCTTTCTTTGGAGCTCCATAAAACTTCGGATAAAGCAGCTAATCTTGGAAAAATCATATACTCCGAATCTTTAGGCGCCGAAAGGAATTCTGCCCATAAATTAGCTTGTCCGCCCAAAACATGTGCAGCTTCTTGTGGTGTCATTCCAGTTACTACTGGATCAAACTCATAAACTTTATTTAAAGGATTGTAAGCATCAAAAGCTAATGGTTCTTCATTTTGAGGACCTTGGTAAAAATTAAAATAACAAGGAGATTCTGGAGTCATAATAACATCATGTCCTTGCTGTGCCGCTTCTGTTCCTCCTTTAGTTCCTCTCCAGCTCATTACGGTAGCTTCTGGAGCTAATCCGCCTTCTAAAATTTCATCCCAGCCAATAAGTTTTTTGCCTTTAGAATTGATGTATTTCT
Organism: Flavobacterium sp. YO64; assembly: GCF_004119505.1. NCBI lineage: Bacteria > Pseudomonadati > Bacteroidota > Flavobacteriia > Flavobacteriales > Flavobacteriaceae > Flavobacterium > Flavobacterium sp. YO64. The sequence goes on from NZ_NRQV01000007.1 coordinate 5,035, forward strand.
CCATTCTTTTTACAAAATAACTTTGCAGTTCATGAACATTTTTTAAGCCATGTTCTTTCATTCTTTTCTGGCAATGCGGACATTTTTCCCAATTTGTTTTTGTCGCTTCGTCACCGCCGATGTGAATATATTTTGAAGGGAATATTGTAATTACTTCATCAATTACGTTCTGAAGAAACTCAAATGTAGATTCTTTTCCTGCACAGTAAATATCCGTTATCGGCCATAATCCGCCAGATGGCACACCAATACGCTGATCAAAACACGCTAATTCTGGATATGCAGCAATTGCACTGCTTACGTGTGCCGGCATTTCGATTTCAGGAACAACTTCTACATTTTTTGTTGCAGCATATTTTACGATTTCTTTTAATTCTTCTTGTGTTAAAAATCCGCCGTAAGTACCTTTTTGATCAGGGTTTGTAAGCAATCTTGCATTCCATGCTAAATTTTCCTGATCGACTCTCCATGCACCAACTTCTGTTAGTTTTGGGTATTTTTTAATTTCGATTCTCCAGCCTTGATCGTCTACTAAATGCAAATGCAAAACGTTCATTTTGTGCATTGCCAAACGATCGATTGTTGCTAAAACATAATTTTTATCAAAGAAATGACGTGATAAATCCAACATTAAACCTCTCCATTGAAAACGAGGTTCATCCGTAATCGTTACATTCGGAATTTCCCATTTTGCAAGGTTTACAGCGTTTTTACTTTCGATCGCTGTTGGAAGCAATTGTCTAATGGTTTCTAATCCGTAGATAAAACCTGCATTCCCTTTTGCTGTAACAGTAATTGTATTATTATTGATTTCTAATTTGTAGGCTTCGTTGTGAAGATTTGAATCAACTTTAAACTGTATGTAATTATTCTTTGGCGCTTTTGTTCCAATAATTGGGCGCCAGCCTGCTGCAGCTCCAAATTTATTTATTAAAGCGTTCGAAATGTCTTTTTGAAAATCTGTTGTGGCAACAAATACGGTATTCTTAGAAAACTCAAATGATCCCGATTGTAAAACCAGCTGATTGGGTTTTGGAATGATTTGAATGTCTTTTTCTGTAAAAACTTTTTGACTGTAACCCGAACTTAAAAAGGCTAAAAATAGTAAGGTGAATAAGGGTTTTAATGTTCTCATAATTATTATTTTAAATAGGATATGATTTTAAACTACTGTATTTTTTTATCCTTCAAAAGATACTCTTTTTTAGAAAACGCTATGCATTTTTCTGTGTCATTGCAACATTCTTAAAAAACACAATAGGAAGCATTTATGGGCTCCCTATTATATTCCTTTATTTATTATTCTGCAAAACGTTTGGTATACGCTCGCAGCTATTATCGAAGTAATTTGTAACGATACTATGCTTTTGTTCTAAAGATTATTTTAAACTTGCTTTTGTTTCTTTAATTGTTTTAAAATTACTTTCAGACAAAGCATTTCCATCAAAGAAAGAAACTCCAACTGCTCCATTTTCTTTTGCATATAAAATTGCTTCTTTCAGCTCTTTATCTGTCTTTAAGCCTGGAACATAAATTCCTGTGTTGATTTTTGTTTTTTTATCTTTTAAATCAGCAACACCTTGTTTTGTAGCATAACCAACCCAGTCAATTTCTTCATCGTAAAAACTGTTGTAAATCATTGGATACACTTGGTCGATATTCCATTTGTCCCAACGCTGACGCACCATATGATCTGCCATTTCTGGATAAGGAAATACTGCTGCAGTTAGGTTTTTATTGTGTTTATGAACAATATCATAAGCATCATTTACTACAGCTTGAATAGCATTTAATCTAAAATTTTTCCACTCCATATCGATTGAAGTATTGTGGCTTTCTTTTGGATTTTTGTGATGGATCTTTTCGAATGCTTTTACACATTCATCACAGTAACAAAAATCAAATTGCGGCAATTCTACATCTTGAACTAAGTTGTATTTTGGCAATAAACTAATTGGTAAAAAGATGTCTGGGAAACGAATATAATCTAAGTGAACACTTTCGATTCCTTCCACTTTTGCTAATTCTTCCACTAATTTTAAAACATGCTCTCTAGATTCTTTTCTAGTTGGGCATAACCATTGGTAGTAATCTACATAAGGGCGTGTATCAAAGCATGATTTACCTTCTTTACTTACTTGATACCATTCTGGATGCTGCAATGCAATTGAGTCTCCAGGTCTGTTCATTGCCATAATCCAAGCGTGTACTTTTAAACCTTCTTTTGTAGCTAAAGGCACTAAGCGACTTAAAAGTTTTGGATCTGTCGAAGTGTTTATCAGCACTTCATCAATTCCTCCGTCTTTGTATTTTTTAAACTCTTTTGTATAATCTGCATCCGATTTTTTGGCATCGGCTGTTGTCCATACTCCAAATTTAAAAGTGGTTTGTTCTTCTTTTTTAGTACATGAAAAAATACTAAATGCTAATAAAAAAAGTAATAGTTTTGGTAGTTTCATAGTGGTTTATTTTGTGATTATTTTTCCATCCTGCCTTATCACAAATGTTGTATTGGTGAATGGACTTTTTACTAAAATATTATATCCTGATGAGTGATTTTCTATTGTTGGTTTTAAAACTTTACCATCAACAGTAATGCTTTTTGTGGTAAGATCTGCAATAGACTTTGTCCAAGTTTTATGTTTTTCAAAGTATCCTTTTTGAGCGCGGTATAGTGTATACAATTCCCATCTTACTTTTTCGTCTTGCGGAATTGTAAAGGTATCTTTTCCTTCTTTAGAGGAGAAATAAACATAACCCCATTTTTCTGGCTCATGCATGTTGATTACACCCATTGGCGACCAAACCCAGTTGTACTCAGGCAAAAATTTTCCTTCGGCATCTTTCTTTCGCTCGTAAGTTCCATTTTTAATGCTGTGCTGCCAGTTGACTCTCGAAAAATTGACTCTCCAAAATTTATCTGCTGGAACATTTTGATCAAAGAATGTGGTTTTGTAAGCTGCCCACGGAATGGCCATTTCTAAAACCCAGCCTTCATCTGTATCGTTCGGATTATTAAGTGTTCCGTTAACTTTTACTGCTGATTTTAAACCTGTAATATTCCAGTCGTTTGCCACGACAATATCGCTTTCTCTGTAGGGTTTTGTCAGAAACAAATCCCAAGCAGTATTTAAAGCGTTTATTTCTAATTCGTAATAGTTAAAGGTATCACTGTCTGGATCAACAAAAACTTCAAAATCATTGTTGTAAAAAATAATGGTATCGCGTTGTTTTAAATTTGCCCAAACGTGCGGTTCTTCCATTTTTGCTAATATATAGAAATTGGTTTCATCCCAAAGCATTTTTACTTTGGTTGCATACTTTGGTTTTACACCATTTTCAATATCTTCAAAAAGATCTGTCCAATCTGCTTTACTCCACGAAGCATCAGATTCGTCTCCGTCAATTACAATTGGTTTGGTTGTTTTTGCCGCAACATACGTTTTAGGAATAACCGGTTTCTTTGACTGTGAATATCCAGTTATCGAAATCAAGCCTAAAGCAACAGCAAGCCATTTAAGTTTTAAAACCATCTCTTTTTTATAAACTGTTATCTTTTGTAAACTGGACTACTTCACTTAATTTACCAAATGCAATGGCAACTACTGTATCAGCTGCACCGTAATAAACGGCTAATTTATCTTCTTCTGTATCATGCAACGCTGCACATGGAAAAACTACATTTGGTACATCTCCAACCATTTCATAAAGTTCTGCAGGTCCTAATAAATAAGGCTGTGTTCTGTATTTTACTTTGTCTGGAGAATCAACATCTAAAAGTGCTGAACCCATTGCATAACGGAAACCGTTGCAAGTATTAATAACTCCGTGGTAGATCATTAACCAGCCTTCGTTTGTAAGAATTGGAATTGGTCCTGCACCAATTTTGGTACACTGCCAAGCACTATCTTCAAAAGGAGTTGGTTTCATGACCAAACGGTGCTCTCCCCAATATTTCATATCCGGACTGTAACTAATCCAAATATCTCCAAAAGGTGTATGTCCGTTATCACTTGGACGACTTAACATAGCATATTTTCCGTTGATTTTTTGCGGGAACAAAACACCATTTCTGTTGAATGGCAAATAAGCATTTTCGCATTGAAAAAACTCTTTAAAATCAAATGTATATCCAATACCAATCGTTGGCCCGTTGTAACCATTACACCAAGTAATCCAGTAACGATCTTCGATAAAAACAACACGTGGATCATATTTGTAAGCAGATTCGATCATATCTGTATTACCTGCTTTCATTTCGATTGGTTCATGATTAATTTCCCAATCGATTCCGTTTTTACTAAAACCGGCAAAAATGTTCATTTGAACTGCTTTATTATCACAACGGAAAACTCCCGCAAACCCATCTCCAAAAGGAACTACAGCACTATTGAAAATACTGTTTGATGATGGTATAGCATATCTTTCAATAATAGGATTTTCAGTGTATCTCCACATTACATCATTACTGTTTTCGGGTCTGTCTTGCCAAGGAATAGTGCTCATTTTTATATTTTTTGTTTATTGTTTTTTTTCTGTTGTTTGTTGTAAAGACTTTATCAAAGCTTTCTATTTCTTAAACACATAGAAACATAGTTTTTAAAATCTAAAAAGTGGTTTTGGTTAGTTCAAAAGATGCAGCTATATGTGTGGAACCTTTCTTTTGTAATTTCTTCTTTTCTAATTATAAAAATCTATGTTTCTATCGTGTTTACTTTTTTCTTAATCCGTTATTTTTCGAACTTTATCCAGCCATGTGAATTTTAAAATTATCATTGTTACTAAAAATACCAATAACGCTGCAAACGCTTTTGGATAATCTCTGATAACAAAATAAATTGGAAGTAAAATCATGCTTGACTGCCACACAATTCCGATTACACAATTTAGCATATCTTTCCAGAAATCGTTGTTCTTTTCGAATTTTTGATCTTCTGCTTTTAATGTTTTATAAACTGGTCCCCACCATCCCCAAGGTCTAACATTAGTATAGAAAGATCTTAAAACTTCCATATCTGTAGGTTTGCTTAAAAACGTCCCTAAAAGACAACCTAAAATTGAGAATCCAAATATTGCTGGAAACAAGTAAATCGCCTGCACTTGTGATAAATCATACAAAAATGTTCCTTCGGCAAATGTTCCTTTATATTGTCCTAAAACAAATTGTAAAGAAGCTACGATTAAACCTGCAAACATTCCCCAGAAATATCCCCAGCCGTTAAAACGCCACCAAATCCATTTTAGAAAATTCGCTGCTACATAGCCTCCGTATAAAGCACTTGTAATCCATAAGGTTAAAGAATTAATCGATTCTGCGAAGAATCCCATGAAAACTCCTAAACCAACAACTACGAATGAAGAAATCTGACTTACTTTTATATAATGCGCATTTGATGCAACCGGCTTGAAGTACTTTTTGTAAATATCATTTACAATGTAAGCTGGTCCAGCATTTACAAAAGCAGAGAATCCAGACATAAAAGCAGCTAATAAACCAGCTAATAAAAGCCCTTTAATACCAACTGGAAGATATAAATTGACCACTTTTGGCATTAATAATTCTAAATCGGCTTCCGTTAAATTTAAATTAGCGTTTAATTCCGGCGCTAAATTTATCAAGGCAATTACAACAATTCCTGTAATTAATAAATATCTTGGAATGAATAAAATCAAGTTGGTAAAACCACTCATATAAGCAGCTTCTTTTACTGATTTTGTAGACAAAATTCTTTGTAAATCGTAGCTTGGCGTTGGTCCTGCAACACTGGCAAAGAAACCTTTAAACAATGTCATTCCGATAAAAGCGCCAAACATTTTATAACCCTCAGAATCAATTAAATTATTGAAAGTCTGAAACTTTTCACTCCACTGCGTTTCAAACTGCCAGCCAAAGAAGACGTTTTTCCATTCTTCCGTAATTACGGAGTTAATCTGAATATCGGTATAATTTACAAAGGCGTAACCTGCAATTAAAACACTGGCAATAATCATAATTAAATATTGTACAACTTCAGTTGCAACTACAGAGAACATCCCGCCTTTTACAGTATAAATTGTAGTTAAAAATATGATTATTAAAGCATAAGAACGCTCTGAGGTTAATAGAATTAAATCGCCAGAATGAAGCGTTAAATCCCAAGGAAGAATAATGGTTATAAATTTCCCAATTCCTTCAAAAAAGTAGGCAATGAAACCTATTGTAGAAATAATCGCAAAAATAGCGACAATAATATGAGATGCTTTTCCGGCTTTATCGTTTCCAAAACGAGTTAAAATCCATTCAGAGCCCGTCATTACTTTTGACCTTCGTATCCAAACGGCGAGAAACATCATTACAAAAATCTGATTCCAAATGGGCCAAAGCCACATAAACATAAAGCTTTTTACGCCATATAAAAACAATACTCCAATCATCCAGGAAGTTCCTGAAACATCAAACATTCCTGATCCGTTGCTTAAACCTAAAAAATACCATTTGATTGTTTTTCCGCCAAGGAAATAATCATCTAAACCTTTTGAAGCTTTTCTGGAAATCCAGATTCCTATTCCTACTGATAGCACAATGTATGCTATGATGATTGCTATGTCAATGATATTCATTAATTATTATATTGTTTTTAGGGGTTAGTTAAATTTATGTTGGTATTCCGTTTTTATTCGTAGCAATTTTAGACCAATAACATTGATCTATTATTTCGACTTTTATGACATAAACTACTATGTAAAGTCTCAGGTTTTGAAGATGTTAATCCTACATGGATTTTAGAATCTTTAAGAAAAACTTGGTAATAACACGGTATTGATCTTTTGTAAGCATGACTTGATATTTTATAATGTTGAGTGTTTTTCTTTGTTGCAAAAGCAAGTTTTTTTCCAGCGGTTTTAAATAAAAATTTTCTCAAATCACTAATTACTGTTTGTTGAACAAAGAAAGCTTGTTGACTATTATTTTTAATTTGCTTTATTTTACAGCTTACTTTTAGAATTACAACAAAACTTACAAGTAAGACCATTCATTAAAAAAATATAATTTAACTTTAAATTTATGCAAAATTGAATTTTACTTAAATTATTTTAGACAAACGACATCTAAACGAAGACAAACATCAAAAAAAGTCTCAAAACATACTTTGAATTATGAATTTCAGCACAAGCAAATTATATCGAATACCACTACAATATCATATCCTTTTTTGGCTTACTTATTTCTTGTTTAATACTTTTCGCTGGGGAATTTATTTTAATGATTACGGCTATTCTTTTAAGACTAATTTACTGGGCTTTCCTATTCATATGACCTTATGTTACTTGAATATTCTTGTCTTCATGCCTTATTTAGTTTATCGTAAAAAATACCTTTTATATATACTTGCTGTTTTGTCTTCGATATTTATAATGGTTATTATAAAATTCAATCTTACTTATTTGTTGATAAATCATGATGTTTGGCCGGAAGGACCTGAAACTATCGATAAACTTTCGCTCAATTACACGATTGATATGATGATTGGCGAATTGTATGTCATCACTTTTGTTACAGCTATTAAGATTACATTAGATTTCATGAAGGAGCAAAAACGTGTAACTGATCTTGAAAAATCACAATTAGAAACAGAATTATTGTTTTTGAAATCTCAAATATCGCCGCATTTTCTCTTTAATACACTTAATAATATTTATTCGCTGTCTGTCGAAAAGTCAAACAAAGCACCAAAAATTGTACTTAAACTTTCAGAGTTAATGCGTTATATGTTGTATGACACAAAAAGCACCAGACAATCGCTGGAAAATGAGATTTTATGTATTCAGAATTATCTTGATCTGGAGCGAATTAGGAACGACGATCGATTGATTATAAACATGTCTGTTTCGGGAGATATTCACGACAAAGAAATTGCTCCTATTATATTATTGACTTTTATAGAAAATGCTTTTAAACATGGTGTAAACAAAAACACTGGAAAAGTTGTAATTGATATAAATTTTAAGGTAAAAGGCAATTTCCTGCATTTTACAGTTTCGAACCCACAGCCTGAAACTACTGATCTTGAAGACAATTTTAATGTATCAAACGGTATAGGTATCGAGAATGTAAAAAAAAGGTTAGAACTAGGTTATAATAAAAACGAGTATAACCTTTCATTTAAAAAGAAAAAGAATATTTTTGTCGTAAAGCTTGTAATTAAAGTCACTTAGAACGACTTTTCTTATATTAAATTTATACGCTGGATTATTTTGCTTAAAAAGTAATAATAGAGAAATGAAAATAAATTGTTTGATTATAGATGACGAGCCATTGGCTATTAATGTTATTAAAAATTATTTAGAACCGCTTGAAAATTTTGAGGTTATAAATACTTTTAGTAATCCAATAGAAGGTTTAAATTTTGTAAAAAACAATAAAGTTGATGTTATTTTTCTAGACATTAATATGCCGGTTCTTGATGGTATTAATTTTATAAAAAGCCTGGAAGATCCGCCTTTACTAATTATTACTAGTGCGTACAGTCAATTTGCAATAGAAACTTACGAACTTGATGTTTTGGATTTCTTAGTAAAGCCTATCGAGTTTCCGAGGTTAATGAAGGCCTTGAACAAAATCAGTAAAAGACTGGAAAGTAAATCCAATCCTACTCCTGAAAATTCTGCTGAAAATCCTTTTATTTTTATCAAAATAGATAAGAAAAGAATGAAGAAGATTTTCCTGAATGAGATTTTGGTTATCGAAAGCTTGAAAGATTATCTAAAAATAAGCACCTTAACAGGTAAATACATTATACACAGCACCTTATCTGACTTTACCGATTTACTGCCGGAAAGAAATTTTTTAAGAATTCACAGATCATATACTGTCGCCATTGATAAGATCGACGCGGTTGAAGGAAACAGTGTAGAAATTGAAGGTTTAAGATATGTAATTGGCAGATCGTACATGGATCACGTAAAACAAAGAATTTTAAATTCTGCTAACTAACTTTTACAAACTACATTTCCATAATTTCAATCTGTGAATCTTCTAAATCAGTTGTAACATACAATTGACAGGAAAGCCGAATATTCTCAGCCGTATATCCTAATTTAGCTAATGTCGCTGGTTCGTTTCGATCTTTTTTTAACGCATTTTCTTTAATATCATTTAACTTGATAATACAAGTGGCACATCTGCCAACGCCGCCGCATTCGCCAAAATCATCTAAAAAAAGCTTATCTCGAAGCAAAAACATCAAATTGGGATATTCGTGTACATAAGTTTCAATTGTACGAATTGTACCGTTGTATATAACAGTAAAGCAAATACTCTTTCTATTTGTAATCAAAACTCAAGTTATTTATTGTTGAGCAAAAAATCTCTCAAAATTACTGCATGATTTATTATAGGATCTTTTGCGGCATATAATAATGTCAAAGATTTCTTTTCTGCCATATTTCTTAAACGTGCGATTTCTTCACTTTTTAAACTCAATTCTTGAATGTAACGTTTAGTAAATTCGGCGTAGCGCTCCTCTTTATGAGCAAACCATTTACGCAGTTCTGTCGATGGTGTAATTTCTTTAGCCCATTCATCAAAACTTAAATCTGTTTTACTAAGTCCGCGCGGCCATAATCGGTCAACAAGTATTCGGTACGTTCCATCACTTGTTTTATTATCATAAACCCTTTTTATAATTATAGTCTTCATTTTTATTAACTTCTTTTTGCAGCTGATTCTTTTAATTTATTAGAACCAAAATTCAAAAACAGCCACCATAACACCACATTCTATAAATTTACGAATTAATTGACAGTTTGAAAACATCATTTTATGGGTTCTTCATCTTTTATTAAAAAAGCCAGAAATTTAAAATACCTAAGTACTATTTTAAATAAATTTAATATTGTCTCCTATTTTTTAATTCTAATTTAAAAAATAAATTAAATTTGTGTCAACCCATAAAACACAAAGCAATGAGTTTAAAAGATTTATTAGACAATAGTAAAGACAAAAGTCTGTCAGAACAAAAGTGGCATATGTTAAGACAATTTATCACTAAACGTTTACTTACTGGCGGAAATGCAACCATTGCGGAATTAAGTGCTGAAATACAATCGAGCGTTCCTACGGTGACTAAAGCTGTTAACGAATTGCTGGCTGAAGGTTATGTTGTTGATATGGGAAAAATTACAAATAGCGGCGGCAGAAGACCTTCTTTGTTCAGTATTAATCCAACTTGTGCTTATTTTCTTGGTGTCGAAGTCGGATTGACAAGCATGTCTATAGGTCTTCAAAACATTAAAAATGAACTAGTAAGCATCGAACTTGGAACTTCATTTGCGTTAGAAAATACGCAAGAATCTTTACTAAATTTCTGTAACTTAATCAACTCTTTTATAGAAGACAGCTCTGTTGATAAAAAATTGATTGTAGGAGTCTGCATCAACTTTTCGGGGCGAATTAACTCAATGGAAGGTTTTAGCTATAATTACTTCTTTAGCGAAAACAGACCTTTAACCGAAATAATCTCTGAGCAGTTAGATCTTCCTGTTCATCTAGAAAATGATACTCGAGCAATGGCCTTTGGTGAATATTGTGAAGGAGTTGTCGACGATGAGCAAAACATAATTTTTGTAAACTACAGCTGGGGAGTTGCTATTGGGATGATTACCGATGGAAAGCTTTATTACGGTAAATCAGGCTATTCAGGCGAGTTTGGACATAGTACCATTTTTAATAATGAAATCATGTGTAAATGCGGAAAACTGGGTTGTTTAGAAACAGAAATATCGGGCTGGTCACTTGTAAACCAGTTTAAAGAAGCCGTAAAAGAAGGTAAACAATCTAAGGTAATTCTAGACGATTCTTCATCAGAACTGCAGCATCACGCTATTATAAAAGGCGCTGTAAATCTAGAAGACACTCTTTGTGTTGATCTCGTAACGCAGCAAAGCGAAAAAATGGGTCGTTATTTATCTATTTTACTTAACATCTTTAATCCTGACTTACTTGTAGTTGGAGGAGATTTCGCACAGTTAGGAGACTATTCATTATTACCGATTCAATCTGCATTAAAAAAATATTCACTTGGTTTAGTCAACCGTGATATGAAGCTTAAAAAATCTACTTTAGGCCGTCGCGCGGGCGTTATTGGCGCTTGCTGCGTCATAAAAGAAAAGATGTTATTTCCTCTAATCAACAACTAATTTAGAGATTCTTTTGTTAATTATTAAAATATTTTAATAACTAAACTTGTTATATTAAAATATTTTATATCTTTACTTCGTAATAATAAAATAATTTATTCATAAAGTTATCATAACCTTGGTTAAGCTGTTAAAATTTAATCAATCCATAATAACTTAAAAAATGAATAATGACTTATTATTACGAAGCGGCACACATTTATAAGTCATCTAACAAGAGGTTAATCAAATCCTCTTAAAAAAATACAGGAAGGAGAAAAAGGAGAATACAAATTTTATATACAATAACAATAGAATTAAAGATCATAGAGAATTATCAATAGAACCAATTGCATACCCTGTTTAATTTCTAATCATAAAAAAGCCAGCTAATGCTGGAAACATAGCTGGCCAAGTTCCATTTAGGAACAATGATTGGAGAATAAACACATAGACCTTTAACCAAGTTATTATTAACCTAACCATTACAAAAGTATGAAATTATTGCCTAAAAGTAAACCTAAAAATTGCAGGTTTACTCCTAAACACGTAAAAGTTATTAAATTAACGTCGACGTTACTTTTAGTTTTTACTATGCAGTTAGCTGCTGCAAAAACGGAAAGAAGTATTGTTTTTACAGATAAAAATGTAAAAAAGAACAACCCTATTCAAAAGAAAGTAACCGGAAAAGTGACCAACGAAAAAGGAGAATCACTGCCGGGTGTAAATATCGTTGCCAAAGGAACTAATGTAAGTACACAAACAGATTTTGACGGAAACTTTGCTTTTGAAGTTCCAGATAATGCTACAACTCTAATTGTTACGTATATCGGTTTACAAGATCAGGAAGTAACAATAACAGGAGGTTCTCTCAACATTGTTTTAAAAGAAATTGGACAGCAGATGAATGAGGTAATTGTTGTAGGATATGGTTCTCAGAACAGGAGAACTTTGAGTACTGCGGTTTCTAAACTAGACAAAAAAGTTTTAGAAAATGTTCCTTACTCAAACGTAACCCAGTCTTTGCAAGGAAGTGTAACAGGTTTGGTGGTTAAAACTTCATCTGGTCAACCCGGAAAAGCATCTAATGTGATAGTCCGAGGAGGTACATCTATCGACAACCCTTCTGGAGCAACACCTTTGTATATTGTTGATGGTGTAATTCGTACGCAGATTGATGATATAAATTCAGCAGATATTGCCTCGCTTCAAGTTTTAAAAGATGCTGCTGCTACCTCTATTTACGGTGCAAGAGCTTCCAATGGTGTAATTATCATTACTACTACAACAGGAAAAGCAGGCAAACTAAAAGTTACATATAATGCCTCTACACAAGTCAGCCATATTGCAAAAAAATATGATTTTATGGATGGCGGAGATTATATTAAATTTCAACGTCAGGGTTTATATAATGCTGCAGAACTTGCTGGACTTTCGACAACTACAGGTATTGCGCGATTAGGACAGTTAACAGGTGCTACGCCTGCAGGAACTGGAAATAATTTGCAGAATAATACTCCTTTTGCAACCTTACTAAAGTCTAATTTATCTGCCGATACCGTTAGTCAATTGCAAGCAAAAGGCTGGCAGGAAATTGCAGATCCATTAAATCCAAGTAATACTATTATCTACAAAAGCACAGATTGGAACGATGTTTTATTTCAAAGTGCTGTAACGCAAAATCATAATCTTGGTTTCAGCGGAGGTACTGATACCGGTGTTTTTGATTTGAGTCTTGGTTACTTAAAAGGCGATGGAATTACCATTTTTACAGGTTATCAAAGATTTACAAGTAAATTGAATGCATCATTAAAAGTTGCTGATAATTTTACTTTAAACGGACGTGTGTTATTTTCTAAATCGAGTAATAATCAAGTTGTTGCCAATAGTGTTGTTTTCAACAGATACTTAGGAAACTCACCTACAACAAAAATGTATTTAGAAGATGGTTCACTGGCTCCGGGGCAAAATAACATCAACGGAAATCCATTATATCAAATGGGTAAAGTAAAAGGAATTAACGAAAACAATAAACTGCAAATGAGTGTAGATGGTGAATTAAAACTGGCAACAGACTTTACCTTCACTCCTTCTATGTCTCTTTACAGTGAAAACGAAAACGACAATACTTTTCAACAGGCATTTTTAAGCGGAAGCAGCGGATTGGTAGACAATACACGTACTGCAACTCGATTAAGCAATCAAATTTATCAAGTACAATACGAAGGAGTTTTTGCTTATAAAAAAGGATGGGATGCGATTGGTGATTTTGATGCAAAATTGGGAGCTTCAAAATACGATCGAACAATTAAAGCTTTTAATGCTTCAGGAAAAGGAAGTCCTTCTGACTTAGCACAAACTTTAGACTCGTCTCCTGTTCCGGTTTCAGTTTACAGCAACAATACTAAATTAGTTTTAAACAGTGTATTTGGACGTTTAAACTATGATTATAAAAACAGATATTTTGCTACAGCTTCTTTCCGTTATGATGGTTCATCAAGTTTAGGACCAGACAATAGATATGGATTTTTCCCAGGAATCTCTGCTGGATGGAATATGCAGGAAGAAAAATTTTGGACAAAAGTAATGCCTAAATTCTTTTCATCTCTTAAACTTCGAGGGAGTTACGGTGTAAATGGTAACTTAGGAACTTTAGGCGATTTTCAGGCTGGCGGATTATATGCTGGTTCTACAAATGGTATAGCCAACAGTTACAACGGACAATCGGCAATTATTAATTCTCAAATTGCAAATCCAGGTTTAAAATGGGAACAATCTGAAACAATAAATGGTGGTTTTGATATCGGGTTTAATAACGATAAGATTAGAATTATTGGAGATTTCTACAACAAGTTAACTTCAGATTTATTAACGAATTTGACTTTACCTTCAAACAGTGGTTTCTCTACCGTTTTAACTAATTTAGGCGGATTAAGAAGTAAAGGTTTTGAGCTTGAAGTACAGGCAAATCTTTACAATCAAAACGATTGGAAAATCAATGTTGGAGCAAACGTTTCGCACAACACCAATACGGTTGAAAAGCTTCCATTTAATGGAAACACAAATAACAGAATTGGCGGAACTGAAATTTACGATGTAAAAAGCGGTACTTATAAATATGTAGGCGGATTACAGGAAGGTCAAAAAATTGGAGATTTCTATGCACACAAACAATTATACATTCTTTCGACTCAAGCAGAAGCCGATGCTTATAACTTAAAAGTTCAAGATACATATGTAACAAAAACAGCAGCAAACGGCGGAAACCCAACTGGTAAAAAATTTGCTGGAGATGCTGTATTTGAAGATACAGATAATAATGGTATAATCGACAGCCGAGACAGACAATACATGGGTAATATGTTCCCAACATTTGTAGGAGGATTTAATTTTGATGCAGCTTACAAAGGATTCTCTTTAACTGTAAGAACAGATTATTCGTTAGGAGCTACAATTTACAACGAAGCAAGAGCACGTTTCTTAGGTCAGTTTCAAGGAAACTATGGTTTATTAGCCGAAAGTGCACAAGCTTGGCAAAAAGAAGGTGATATTACAGATGTTCCTCGTTACCGTTGGGCAGATCAAACCAATCAAAATAATTTATTTAGATCAGAAGCGAGCGGTGCAGCTTACAACACAAACATGTTTCAAGGAAACAGCCGTTACTACGAAAGTGGAGATTACTTATGTATTAGAGAAATCACATTCAGTTACAACTTTCCAAAATCATTAGTTGAAAAAGCAAGATTATCATCACTTCGTATGTATGTAACAGGAAGTAACTTATACTACTTTACTAAATACAAAGGGTTAAGCCCTGAGGTGCAAGGTATCGACGGAGGATCTAGTTTAGGTTTAAACGCTGCAGGATCTACTGGTACTTATCCAGTACCTAGAAACATTATACTTGGTTTAAATATCAGTTTGTAAATTTTAATACTAAAATCATGAAAAAGAAATTTCTTTTATATACAATACTATTCGCTGGTCTTTCATTATTCACCTCGTGTCAGGATGAATTAGAACTAACCTCTGATAGTGTAATTACTTCTGATAGTTTTTGGAAAACAGAAGACGACGCAAAAGCTGGTGTAAACGGTATGTATGTTAACTTCAGAATCCAAACACAACAAAACTATTATCTTCTTGGAGGTGCAAGAAGTGCCGAAATAACTGGCGGAGTTCAATCTCCATTAACATTAGCAAATTATTACAATAACAATCTTACGCCGCAAAACATCGACGTAGATTGGGCAGGATTGTACACTACAATACATCAGGCAAATTTGATTTTAAAGTATGTACCGCAAATTCAATTTAGTCCAAGTACCGCAAAAGAGCAAAAAAGATACCTTGCACAAGCGTATACAATGCGTGCTTTATGCTACTTTATTATGGCGCGTTCGTGGGGCGGTGTTCCAATTGTTACAGAACCAACGGAAAACACAAATCAATCGCAATACATAATTCCTCGTAATACAATCCAAGAAACATTTGCATTTATTAAATCAGATCTAGACAAAGCAATTGCAAATTTTCCTGATACAGCGATTAACACAACGCAATTAGCAATGCCTTCAGTTCAAGCCTTAAAAGCTGATGTTTATTTGTGGACAGCGAAACAATTGGGCGGAGGAACGGCAGATTTAAATACAGCTTTAGCCGCTGTCAATGCAATACCAGGAACTCCAACTTTATTGCCTAACTTTAAAGATGTTTTTGCGTATGATAAAAAAGGAAATGCCGAAGTGCTTTTTGCTGTTCGTTATTCCCTAGCAGATTTACCATCTTCATTGTCTGACAACTGGAATCAATTTATGTTTGTTGGACCAAGTGATTTTGCTCCATTAACGGCAGCGCAGGCAACTGCAGTTTTTGGAACCTTAGGAACTGGAGCTGGTAATGCAGGAATCTCGAGAGTTCAACCTGATATTACAAGATTCAACTTTGCTGCTTCAGATACCAGAAAAGCAGCAACTTATTTAACTTTATACAATGGTACAACTCCTGTTGTTACAGGAATGGTTAAATATAATGGAACGGTTGACGGCACAATTAGACGATTTGTAAGTGATATTATTATATACCGCTGGGCTGATGTTTTATTAATGAAAGCTGAAATTAAAAACGCTTTAGGTCAAGATCCATCAACAGAAATGAATTTGGTTATGAAAAGAGCTGATGCAACGGCGTCTTTCACAAACGGTTCACAAACTGCAAATGATGATTTAATTTTAAAAGAACGTTTAAAAGAATTGGCTTTTGAAGGTAAATCATGGTGGGATTTAGTTCGTTTTAACAAAACAAGCTTAGTGCCATCTATGACAGCTGGTAAAGAAGTTCTGTTCCCAATCTCTCAGAATACCATTAATTTCAATCCAAAAATTGTTCAAAACCCGCTAAGTAAATAACATTTTAAAATACAAGTTTAAAATCAGGCTGAGAATCATAAAAGTTCACAGCCTGATTACAACAAAACACATCAATAATAAAAAAATACAATCATGAAAATTGAACATTTACAAGGTCTTATTGCTGCTCCTTTTACTCCGTTTGACGGCAGCGGAAAACTAGATTTAAGCTTGATTCCTCCTTATTACTCTTTCTTAAAAAGAAACGGAGTTACCGGCGCATTCATTATTGGTTCAACTGGAGAAGGTGTTTCTATTTCGCTTGAAGAAAAGAAAGCTGTTGCGCAGGCTTGGGCTGATTGCTCAAATCACGATGCTGATTTTAAAGTAATGGTTTTTCTTGGCGGAACTTCGCTTACGGACTGCATCGAATTAGCAAAACACTCTTATGAAATTGGTTTATATGCAGTTTCTATAACTGCACCATTTTATTTCAAACCATCAAGCGTTGATACCTTGGCAGAAATTTGTATTAAAGTTGGAGAAAGTGTTCCAAATATGCCTTTGTACTACTATCATATTCCAGTATTAACAGGAGTAAATATTGCAATGTATGATTTAGTTCGAGCCTTAGATGGAAAACTGCCAAACTTTGCGGGCGTGAAGTATACACATGAAGATTTCATGGATTTTCAAAGCTGTATGAGTTATGCTGATGGAAAGTTTGATATGCTTTGGGGACGTGACGAAAATATGCTTTCTGCATTAGTTTTAGGTGCAAAAGGTGCTGTAGGAAGTACTTTTAACTACGCTGCTCCATTATACTATGATTTAATCGACGCTTTTAATGCAAACGATTTGGTTAAGGCTCGCAAACTGCAGCAAAAATCTATTGATATGATTCGTTTCTTAGGGAAATACGGCGGAATTTCTGTTGGAAAAGCCTATATGAAATTGGTTGGACATAATTTAGGCGAATTTAGATTACCCGTTAAAAATATGAGCGCAGCACAATTTGAGTTATTCCTAAAAGATGTTGAAGGTTTAAATTTTGATGAATTTAAATCAAAATAATTAAGTTCGTTTTTCTAAAACAAGCCTTTATGAATACTATATTTTCTTCTCTAATTTTTACCTTTTTTATGATGTCAACAACAATAAGTTCTGCGCAAAAAACAACTATAAAAAGCGTCGAATGGCAAAAAGCCGCGCAATTACAAAATGAAGACGGAAGTTTGTCTCTAGGTTTTGCAGGTCCGATTAACGGAGTTTATAATGACGTTTTTATTACGGCTGGCGGAGCAAATTTTCCTGATAAAATGCCTTGGGAAGGAGGAAAAAAAAGTATTCGAAAAAAATTCATGTTTTAGAAAAAAGCAAAGATCAATATCAATGGAATAAGAAAAATTCCATTTCATTGCTAGAACCAATTGCTTATGCTGGAAGTACGTCAACAAGTCTTGGAATTGTGTATGTGGGAGGTGAAAACGAAAATGGACTTTCTAAAAAAGCATATCTTTTAAAATGGAACAGCAAACGAAATGAAATTGAACTAAAATCACTGCCCGATTTTCCAATCGCTGTAACCAATATTGCTCTGACTAATTTAGATAATGTAGTATATGCAATTGGTGGAGACGAAGCTTCAAAATCATCTGATTTAGTTTTTAGTATTGATTTAAATACTGCTGAACCACAATGGAAATCATTACCAAAATTGCCTTTTGCTTTAGCAAATGCAGTTGCAGTAGTTCAGAGAGATAAAAACGAAAATAACATTTATATCATTGGCGGAAGAACAAAAACACCATCAGGAATAAGTGATTTACACAATACTACATTGGCTTTTAATTTAAAAAGTCAAACTTGGAAAAGTAAAGCTATAATTACTGACGGTAAAAACACAACGAATTTTTCTGCAGGTGCTGGTGTCGCATTTGGGAATCAATACATTTTGATGACCGGCGGAGATAACGGAACTACTTTTCATAAAATCGAAACGTATTTATCGCAAATTTCAAAAGCTTCTTCAGAGGAAGAAAAATCAAAGCTTATTGCAGAAAAAAACATATTAAATACAACACATAAAGGTTTTTACAATGCTATTTTACTTTACAACACACAAACAAATAAATGGTCAAAAATTGGAGAACTTCCCTTTCTTGCACATGTAACCACACCGGCAGTGTTATGGAACAATAAAATTGTTTTATCAAATGGGGAAATCAAACCCGGAATACGCACGCCGGATGTTATGATAGGAAATATCAAATAATGTAACAATCTTAAAACCTATTAGATTTACCAAAACACAATCAAAAAATAAACCATATTAAAAGAAATGAAAAACTCTAAATATTATCCTTGGTTAGTAGTCGCCTTACTTTGGATTGTAGCCTTACTAAACTACATGGACAGGCAGATGCTTGCTACTATGAGACCATCGATGGAAAATGATATTCCAGAATTGGTGTCTGGTGAAAACTTTGGACGATTAATGGCTATTTTTCTTTGGATTTATGCTTTAATGAGTCCAATTTCAGGAATTATTGCTGATAAGTTAAACAGAAAATGGCTTATTATAGGCAGTTTGTTTGTTTGGTCTGCTGTAACATATGCAATGGGTTATGCCACAACCTACAATCAAATTTATTGGCTGCGAGCTCTTATGGGTGTGAGTGAAGCATTATACATTCCTGCTGGTTTATCTTTAATTGCCGATTTTCATCAGCAAAAAACGAGATCACTTGCCATTGGTATTCATATGACAGGTTTATATGTAGGTTCAGCATTGGGTGGTTTTGGTGCGACAATCGCCGCTAAATTCTCTTGGCACACTACTTTTCATCACTTTGGTATCGTGGGTATTGTTTATTCATTTCTATTAGTTTTTTTATTAAGTGAGAAAAAAGTCGAAACTAAAACTTTTGACCCTGAGTTTAATAAAACACATGAAAAAGATTCATTGTTCAAAGGTCTGGCGTTATTATTTACCAATATTTCGTTTTGGGTAATTCTGTTTTATTTTGCCATTATAAGTTTACCGGGTTGGGCAACTAAAAACTGGCTTCCTACCCTATTCTCGGACAACTTAGGTATTTCAATGGATCAGGCTGGACCTTTAGCAACAATTACCATTTCATTTTCATCATTATTAGGTGTTCTATTTGGAGGTATTTTATCAGACAAATGGGTTCAAAAAAATATAAAAGGAAGAGTTTATACCAGTGCCATAGGTTTAAGTTTAACAATTCCAGCATTAATGTTAATTGGTTTTGGACATTCTTTATGGCATGTGGTTGGGGCGGTTTTATGTTTTGGTATAGGATACGGAATGTTCGATGCTAATAATATGCCCATTATCTGTCAGTTTGTTTCTTCAAAACACAGAGCAACCGCTTATGGTGTTTTGAATATGACAGGAGTTGCCTGCGGTGCATTGGTTACGTCATTGTTAGGTAAATCAGCCGATACCGGCAGCTTAGGTTATGGTTTTTCCTTAATGGCCGGTGTCGTTCTGATTGCATTAATCGCTCAAATCAGTTTTTTACGCCCCAAAGTAAATGATTTTGCCGATGCCTAAAACGTAACGTAATCCCATAATTTATTTATCCTGAAAATTAATTAGTTGGCTTTTGGTTTTATAAGTCAGGGCGGAGCCTTGCGCTCTGCCCAGCTTATAATGTATTAAGTTTTAAAATTTTAGTTAGAAAATGAGAATACTAAATCGAAATTTACTCTTGCTCGCCTTGCTTTTTTTTGTGCTCGTTCACACTAAAATAAATGCGCAGCAAAATACTGTAAAAGTTGCCTGTATCGGAGATTCTGTTACAGCTGGATATCTTCTAGCCAATTCAAAAACAGAATCATATCCGTCGCAGCTCCAAATTTTGCTGGGTAATAAATTTGAAGTTCTAAATTTTGGACACAGCGGTGCAACACTCTTAAAAAAAGGCAGTAAACCTTATTACAAAACAGAAGAATGTGACAAAGCTATCGCTTACAAACCAGATATCGCCATTATTCATTTAGGTTTAAACGATACCGATCCTAGAAACTGGCCGAATTACAGAGAAGATTTTAATGCTGATTATTCTTGGATTATTGATACGTTAAAAAAACAAAATCCAAAAGTAAAAATTTACATCTGCCGCATGACACCCATTTTTAATGAACACAATCGTTTTAAATCGGGAACTCGAGATTGGTTTTGGCAGATTCAGGAACATATCTCTGAGATTGCAATCGCAAATAATGTAAAACTCATTGATCTACATGAAAAATTATACAATCGTCCAGATCTTTTTCCAGATGCTTTACATCCAACAAAAGAAGGCGCAGCAATCTTAGCGCAGACTGTTTATGAAAATATCTCTCAGAATTTTGGAGGTTTAAAACTTGGTCCCGTTTTTAGCGATAATATGATACTCCAACGTGAACAGCCAATTGTAATTTACGGAAACGCAAATGGAGGCAGTAAAGTTGAAGTACTTTTTGACAATCAAAAAGAAATCGTATCCACAAATGAATATGGAAAATGGAAAGCAGTTTTTCCTGCAATGAAATCTGGAGGAACACATCAAATTAAAATTTCATCAGAAAAGAAAAGTATTGTTTTAAAGAATATTTTAATTGGAGATATTTGGTTTTGCTCGGGACAATCGAATATGGCGTTTCCACTGAAAAACGCCGAAAACGGAACTTCAGTCATTAAAAATGCGCAAAACAATACCACATTACGTCTCTTAAATTTTGAAGTCCTTCGAGAAACAGATGAAAAAGCTTGGGACTCTACAGTTTTAGAAAAAACCAATCAATTGCAATACTTTTCAGGAAAATGGAAAGTCTGCGATTCTATAAGTGCTAAAAACTTCTCTGCAATTGCCTTTTATTTTGGTCAAAATATTACAAGAGAAGAAAATGTACCAATTGGCTTAATCGAAGTTGCAGTTGGCGGATCTCCTATAGAATCCTGGATAGACAGACATACTTTAGAACATGACGATAAAGTTGTAGATGTTTTGACCAATTGGCGAAAATCTGATTTTATAATGCCTTGGGTGAGATCACGTGCAGATGAAAATTTAAAAAATGCTGTAAACCCAAAACAACGTCATCCCTACGCACCAAGTTACAACTATGAGGCAGGAGTTGCACAATTTACAGAATTTCCCATAAAAGGATTTCTGTGGTATCAAGGTGAAAGCAACGCTCATAATATTGAATTATACCAACATTTAATGCCTGTAATGGTTCAAAGCTGGCGAAAAGCTTGGGGAGCTTCCCTGCCCTTTTATTACGTGCAATTATCAAGCATCGATCGTCCGTCTTGGCCCTCATTTAGAGATATGCAAAACAGAATTCAGAAAGAAATTCCAAACAGCGGTATGGCGGTGAGTATGGATTTTGGCGATTCGACAAATGTACATCCGATAAGGAAAAAACAAATTGGAGACAGACTGGCTCTTCTTGCCTTAAAATATACTTATGGAAAAAACATAATTGCGGAGGGTCCAGCTGTTTTAAAAGCGATACAAAAAGGAGATGTAATTCTAATTTCTTTTTCAAATGCAAAACAATTACAAACTGCAGAAAAAAAGGAATTAATCGGTTTTGAATTAGTAACCGAAAAAGGAAATAGAATGGAATGTAAAGCTGAAATAGTCAATAATCAAGTTGAAATTACTATTCCAAAAGCCGAAAAGATTAAAACAGTCTTATATGCTTGGAAACCTTATACAAAAGCCAATTTGGTAAATGAGGAAAATTTGCCTTGCTCGACTTTTCAAACAGAACTAATTTCTTCAAACACAAATTAGAATACATCTCCCACAATATATAAAACGTATCCAAAATACAGTACAAATAGTAAAACATAGTAAATCAAAGCCTAACGACATCGATGGGTATAAAAAAATACTTAAAAAATGAGCTATACAACAACAGACCTGATAGATTTAAAAGATTTTTATCAGAAGCAATTACTTAAAAACACAATTCCTTTCTGGTTTCCTCGCTCTATTGACGCTGTTCATGGCGGTTATTTGTTAATGCGAAATCAAACGGGTGAATTAATAGATGATGATAAATCGGTTTGGTTTCAAGGACGCACGGCTTGGCTACTTTCAACACTTTATAATACAATTGAACCTAAACAAGAATGGCTGAACGGTGCAAAATCTGGTATCGATTTTATAAACAAACATTGTTTTGATACGGATGGAAGAATGTTTTTTCATGTAACGCGCGATGGAAGTCCTATTCGTAAACGCCGTTATTATTTTTCTGAGACTTTCGCTGTTATCGCAATGAGTGCTTATGCAAAAGCCAGCGGTGATGAAAAAGTGGCTGAACAAGCACGTCATTTATTTGGAGAATGCATTAAATATGCCACTACACCGGGATTATTAGAACCTAAATATACTGCTGTACGTCCGGCAAAAGGAATTGGTTCTCCAATGATTATGATAAATACTGCACAACAGATAAGAGAAACAATTGGCGACCCTAGATGTGATGAATGGATTACTAAATGGATTGCTGAAATCGAAAATGATTTTGTCAAACACGATATTGAATGCGTGATGGAACAGGTTGCGCCAGACGGTTCTATTATTGATCATATTGACGGACGAACTTTGAATCCGGGACATGCTATTGAAGGTGCATGGTTTATCCTGCATGAAGCAAAATACAGAAATAATGATCCGCATTTAATTGAATTGGGATGTAAAATGCTTGATTATATGTGGGAACGTGGCTGGGATAAAGAACATGGAGGAATTTTGTATTTTCTTGATGTATATGGTAATCCTGTACAGGAATATTGGCAGGATATGAAATTCTGGTGGCCTCATAATGAAGTAATTATTGCCACGCTTCTCGCCTACACTATGACTGGAAATGAAAAATATGCAAAATGGCATAAAATGATCCATGACTACTCTTACAGTAAATTTCATGATAAAGAAAACGGAGAATGGTTTGGTTATCTGCATCGAGACGGAAGCGTTGCGCAAACTGCAAAAGGAAATCTTTATAAAGGACCTTTTCATTTACCACGTCAAGAATGGTACTGTCTGCAGCTTCTAAATGAAACTTTAAACCAATAATTTAGATATATTAGCAACAACAATTCGAATTAGATTGAATGTTTCTGAAATACAAAACCTAAAAATCTATTTTTATTTTAATTATGAAAAAATATTTCACATTACTATTATTAACTTCTGCAACAATTATTTATGCTCAGAAGGACACTTATAAAATTGCAGATGGCGTAATCACCAGTCAGGATTTATTTAATAAATCAATGGTAAAAGACGTTTCCTGTTTTCGGATTCCATCTATAGTTACGGCTCCAAATGGCGATTTAATTGCTGCTATTGACGAACGTGTTCCTTCGTGCGGCGATTTAAAATGGAGCAAAGACATTAATATCGTTATTCGCAGAAGCGCTGATAATGGAAAAACATGGTCGGAGATTGAAAAGGTAGCCGATTTTCCTTTCGGGCAATCTGCATCAGATCCTTCGATGATTGTTGACAAACAAACTAATGAAATCTTTTTGTTCTATAATTTTATGGATTTAGATAAGGAAAAAGATGTTTATTATCTGCATGTTGTAAAAAGCAGTGACAATGGTAAAACTTGGAGTAAAGCTCAAGATATTACGAGTCAAATTGCAAAACCAGAATGGCATAAGGATTTTAAGTTTATAACTTCTGGACGCGGAATACAAACAAAAAACGGAAAGTTATTACATACTTTAGTAAATTTAACAAGCGGCTTGTATATTTTTGGAAGTAATGATCATGGAAAAACATGGTTTTTTATTGACACACCTATAAAACCTGCTGACGAATCAAAAATTATAGAATTGGCTGATGGAAACTGGATGGTTAATGCAAGAGTAAATAAAGGCGGAATGCGATATGTCCATACTTCTACAGATGAGGGAAAAACATGGAGTACTAAACCAGAACCTAAATTAATAGATCCGGGCTGTAATGCCGAGATTATTCGATACACAGCTAAAGCTGATGGTTTTGATAAAAATAGAATTCTGTTTTCGAATGCTAAAATGGAAAAGGACAGAAAGAATTTAACGGTTCGTATTAGTTATGATGAAGGAAAAACATGGACAGAAGGAAAAACTATATATGGCGGCGGATCGGCTTATTCGTCTCTTACAATACTTGAAAATGGAGATATTGGGGTATTTTTTGAGAAAGATGATTATACTCAAAATACTTTTGTAAGCTTCTCATTAAAATGGCTTACAGATGGAAAAGACAATTATAAAAAACCTTCTAAAAAAGGAAAATTAAAGAAATAAGAAACTATTCAGAATTTATTGGGCAGTTTAATTTACAGATAAAACAATGAAACAAGCTATTGTTAATGCTATTGTGCATACGGGTGAGGAAATAATTGATAACGGAGTGATTATCGTAGAAAACGGAGTTATTCTTTCGGTTCAAAAGGAGATTCCTAACGATATACCTCAACTCGATTTAAAAGGAAAGCATATAGCAGCAGGATTTATAGATATTCAGATAAACGGAGGTGAAAAACTTTATTTCAGCCAGACGCCTACTGAAGAAACGATTCAGGATATTTATGATTCAAGTTTAAAATACGGTACAACTCATGTTTTACCTTGTTTAATTTCATCTTCTAAAGAAACTATTCTACAGGGAATTGAAGCGACTCGAAATTACATTAACAAACACAATAATGGTGTAATTGGAATGCATTTAGAAGGTCCGTTTCTAAATCCGTTAAAACGCGGCGCACACAGTATCGATCAGCTTCGTAAACCAACAAATAGTGAGCTTGAAGAAATTATTAGATACGGAAAAGATGTGATAAAAGTTATTACAATTGCACCTGAATGTTTTACTGACGAGCAATTGAATATGCTTTTAGAAAGCGGCATTACAATTTCGGCAGGGCATTCTACAATAGGTTATAAAGAAGCACAGCATTATTTTTCAAAAGGCATAAACCTTGTAACACATTTGTTTAATGCAATGACTCAATTTGGTCATCGCGAACCTGGATTAGTTGGTGCTGTTTTTGAGAATGAGAATGTTTATGCTCCCGTTATTTTAGACGGTGCACACTGTGATTATGCTGCTGCGAGATTAGCTTATAAACTAAAACAAGAGAAATTCTTTTTGATCAGTGATGCTACCTTTTTAGGACGAAAAGTAGAAAATTTTAAATGGGATAATTTTGATGCTCATCTTGAAAATGGCTTCTATAGAAATGACGAAGGTAATTTGGCTGGAGCTACAATCTCAATGTTAGAAGCAGTTCAAAATGCTTATAATCATTTAAATGTTTCTGTAGATGAAGCTGTAAAAATGGGAACGACACGTGTTGCAAATGCGATAGGTTTAGGAGATAAATTCGGAAAAATAAAAACGGGCTTTCCGGCAAGTTTTGTTCAATTCAATGCTGATTTATCCAATATAGAAACGCTTAATTTTTCTAAAACCTCAACGGCAGTTTTATAAAATGGTTAAAGAAAAACTGCTTCCGATTACTGCTAAAATCAAGGAATTTAAAATCATTTTTGCTGGAATATTATTTGCCTTTCTGTGGGCATCAGCATCGACCGCTACCAAAATAGGTCTTCATGCAGCACAGCCTTTTGTGATTTCAATTTTTAGATTTATAATAGCCGGAAGCATTATGCTTTTTATTTCTCATATTTTAATGGCGAAACGACTGCCTCAAAAAAAAGAGTGGATTCAAATTAGTATTTACGGTTTGTTTAATATTACTTTTTATTTAGGTTTATATGTTGTCGCCATGCAGAAAGTATCTGCCGGTTTAGGGAGTTTGGCTGTTGCGACTAATCCTGTTTTTATTGTTTTGATCTCGGCGATTTGGTTATCTCATAAAATTAAAATTAAAAACATACTTAGTTTGTTTCTTTGTTTTATTGGTGTGTTTTTAGCGGCATATCCATTATTGCAAAGCAGTTTTGCAACTCCCGGCGGCATACTTATTTTAGTTGCTAGTATGATTGCTTATTCATTAGGCACAATTTATTACTCTAAACAAAACTGGAACGGATTACACATTCTTACCATTAATGGGTGGCAAACCATTATTGGAGCTGTGTTTCTGATTCCAGTATTATGGATTACCTATCGATCTGATCAAAATGTTTTTAACAGTGATTTTTGGTTTTCGACTTCGTGGCTGGCCATTGCTGTTTCTATCGGAGCAGTTCAGTTTTGGTTGTATTTATTAAAAATTAATCCCATAAAAGCTTCTTACTGGCTATTTTTATGTCCTATTTTTGGTTTTCTAATTGCCTATTTTATGGTAAATGAACCGCTTACTTTGTATACTCTTTTTGGGGTAATCTTTGTAATAATAGGATTGTATACCAGCCTTTCTATCGATAGAAAAAAAACACATAAGTAAACTACAATTAAATTGATTTTTTGAAGAAGAGAAAAGCCTTTTTAGCCACAACTTTAAAGGCTTTCTTTTTTTACATATTGTCACGCAGTTGATTTTATTCCATAAAAAAAGCCCGACGTAAATCGGGCTTGGTAATATAAAGTAAGATAGAATTATTTAGTTTTTTGGATCGACACTCAAAGCCGGCATCGACAACTGCTTGCTATTTAGTAATTGCTTAGCCTGCTCAATAGTTCTGTATTTACCAATTTCCATTGGTCCTCCATACGAGCCGCTTTGTTGTGGTCTAGGAGGTATTGCAGCGTACGTTTTCATCAGTTCAAGAATAACTTGATCAAAAATTACCATTGTCCATGTTTTTTCTGTAAAACTGTTCATGAAAAGATCGTAACGTTCTTGAGGATCCTGCCATAAATCATATACAGCGGGAACAGTTGCTACATAAGTTTGATCTCCTCTCCAGCCTAGTTGTTGTCCCGGCATATCACTTCCTGCCTGCGCACCATTATCTCCACGTGTATTAAATACTGCTTTCCATTTTCCGATACGTGCGGCTCCAGGAGATAACTCGTTTTCTGTAAAATAAAACCATCTGTCACGAAGTGGTTTTCCTTTTTTGAATAAAACATTCGACATATCATAACTGTCAAAAACCATTGGTTTACCTTCTCTATCATTTTTAGGCAGTTCAACTCCTGCAAGACTTGCGAAGGTTGCCATCAAATCTAAACCTCCAACGATGTCATGACTTTGGCTTCCTGCTTCAATTTGACCCGGCCACCATGCAATTGCTGGAACTCGGCTTCCTCCTTCTCTATCAGTTCCTTTTGATCCTCTAAATGGCGTATATCCAGAATCTGGATGAACATCCTGCCATGCTCCGTTATCAACTGTATAAATTACAATGGTATTATCTGCAATTCCAAGCTGACGAATCTTATCCATAATTCGTCCAACATTATAATCCATTTCTACAACAGCGTCACCATATTTGCTTTTGGCTGGTGATTTTCCTTTAAATTGCTTAGAAGGTAAATTTGGCTGGTGATTTTTAGCAAAATTGATACACATAAAAAATGGATCTTTTGATTTTCCATATTCATCAAGCTGTTTTAGATTATTATCTACCATATTTATATCCAGTTCAGCAATATTTTCTTCTGTTACAGGACCTGTATCACGTGCTGGTTTTCCAGCTTCTCCCTCAAGAATACCTTTAGTCGCTTTTTTTATAAAATCAGAAATTTCAGGAGCCATATCTGGATTCCATGAAGGAAAACAATACGTATAAGCATTTAAGTGATATAAAACCACATTTTGCATTTTATCAAAACCATGCGCAATTGGCATCGCATAATCTGCTTCACCCAAATGCCATTTTCCAGAAAAGTATGTTTTGTAATTTGCCTTTTTCAAAATAGATGCCAATGTCCATTCAGCAGCAGGGAGCCCGCCTCCTTCACCTTGAAAAGCAACAGTCGTCATACCGCTTCTGTTTGGAATTCTACCAGTAATCATCGCAGCTCTTCCCGGAGTACAACTTGGCTGTCCATAAAACGACCAAAACTGCATGCCTTCCTTAGCCATCCTGTCTAAATTTGGAGTTGGCATTCCACGGCCAACACCGCCGCCATAAACTCCTAGATCTCCCCAGCCTGTATCATCAGAAATTACCATGATGATATTTGGCTTCTTTTTAGTTTGTGCTTGGATAACTCCAATCGAAGCTATGCAGAACAAACATGCAAAAAATATTCGTAAGGCATTTTTTTTCATAGTTTAAAATTTTAAAGGATTATAATTTATAAATGAAATTGTATGGGAATACGTTTTAATTATATGCGGAAGACTTTGTGCAGATAATTGATTCTCAAATTTAGATATTAATAAAAGTCTCTATAAGGAAATACTTCATAATAATGTTTCAAATTATAAAATGCAACCAATTTCTTAATTCACTTAAAAAAGTACACATAAATATCAGCCTTAAGCTGAGTTATAAATCAATCTTACACACAATTATAAAACACAAAAATACCAAAACACAACATATCAATTAATTACAAAACAAAAACAGTATTTATTATGAGTGTTTTCACTAAAAAAGATCTTTTTAAAAACTTAATTTATTCTGTTTTCTTGTTGCAAATTATAACTTGAAACATATAAATCAGCATCTTAAAGCTAACTTTTCATAAATTTGAGTACCCCCTATTTACAATTACCAATCATTCTTTTCGAAATTAACGAACAGCATAAATTTTAATTTAATGTGGTTATAAATTGTTCGTATCCACTTTGCAATCTCGAAGCCTATGGGACAATCTTTACAAATTAAGAAGTATTTTAAAAAACTTGTTCTGGCATTATTTATAGTTCTTTCTTACACTATAAATTCATATGCTCAAAATTGTACAGTTAACGCTGGAGTTTTAAATGTCACTATTTGTGAAACTGATGCTTTAGTTTTAGAAGGAAGTACTCCTTCGCCAATTACAGGTACAGTTTTGTGGTCTCAAATTTCAGGTCCTGCAGTTGTGATCAATTCTCCAAACAGCACAAGTACTACCGTATCTGGTTATACAGGAGGAAATACTTATATTTTTAGATATAGTGCCGTCTGCGGAGATGGAATTCTAACCTATCAAGATAAAGTTGTTAATGTTAAACCTATTACTGTGGCACAAGCAGGTGGAGACGTAGCAAGTTGTCCTAACAGCGCAGGAACGTTAACTATTACAGCAAATACACCTCAAAATACGGGAGAGACTGCTTATTGGGAAATTGTAGGCAATAATAATGCAGGGGTTGTAATTAATTTTCCCAACTTACCTACTTCAACCATAAATCTGCCCGCAACAAGCTGTGGAGTTACTACCTTACAATGGGTTATTGAAGGTCCAGAACTAGCTCCCGGAATTCGTTGCAGAACTACGTCGCAAATTACAGTGACTAATTATGGCGGTGTTAAACCTATTTCTGCAGGACCAAATCAAACATTAAGTAATTGTTACACTACTACACAAAGTACCAATTTAAGTGGTACATATGGTGGATGCGGATTAAACGGGCAAGGTGGATTATGGACATTTGTAAGCGGACCAAATACGCCAACGATAAACGATCCTACTTCAAATACTACTCAAATTTCAAATCTAACTGAAGGTACTTATACTTTTAGATGGACCGTAACAGGACCTTGTGCTTCTGGAAATGCTTCCGTTACTATTATAGTTCCTCCAGCAACACAAGATGTAACAACATTGCCTGGCGGTGCCGAAAATATATTTTTTTGTGACAATACCATCACTCAGGTTACACTAGTAGCTCAAACGCCATTGTATGCAGGTGAAACTGTACAATGGACACAAATTGCTGGGGATACTGGTGCTCAAATCATCTCACCTACAAATCCTACAACATTAGTTAAAAACATTTCTGATTCGGGAGATCCTTATACTTTCAGATACACTCTTACCAACGCTAATACAGGCTGTGTTTTTACTAAAGACTATAATGTACAGTATAATGGTGCAACGAGAACAATTGTTGCTAATAATGGCAATGATATTGTTGGCAGCTGTAATGCAACAGTTTTTACAATTCCGCTTACTGTAACTGGTACTGGAGTTAATCAATATAGAATCACCCATGGACCTGATAATTCTCCTTTAGCACCTTTCCCAACTGCGCTGAAAGATGTGGGTAATTCATTGACTTTAACACTCACTACTCCTGGAGATTATATTGTTGAATTTGTTAGAAGTCAAAATGGCTCACTAAATGTAGCATGTGATTATGGTTTTGACACTTTAAACATTCTTGTTTCAGGTGCGCCAACACCTTCTAATGCAGGATCAGATGTGAGTTTGCCTTGCGGCGATACCACCACGATGCTTTCTGGTGTTATGACGGACGACGGTTTGCATTTTTGGAGTCAGTTAAATGGTCCAAATGAAGCAATTATTGCAGATGTTTTTGCAACAGACACACAAGTAAGCGGTCTTATTCCCGGCACTTATGTTTTTCAATATATAACAAAAGGCGGCGGTGCTACCTGTGGTTTCTCAGTTTCAACTGTAACTATATATGTCTCTGGAAGTACATTAAGTAATACTGATGCCGGACCAGATCATGTTGTTTGTACAAAGTCTGATGTTCCTCTTACTGCCAAACCTGCAGAAAGTGGAGAAATAGGTGGATGGAGTCAAGTTTCAGGACCTGATACTTTAATATTTTCTAATGTACACGATCCTAATGCAATTGTTTCAGGATTATTGACTTCAAATGCTGTTTATGAGCTGAAATGGACCATTTCATATCTACATCCTGGACCAACATGTGGAGCCGATGTTTCAGATAACATGCTGATATATACTACTAATAGTATTGCTCCTACGAGTTCTGATGCTGGGCCAGATACTTGCTATCCTAATGGAACCAATACTTTTAACTTAAGCGGGAATACACCTGAGGGACAAGATTTTGGAACTTGGACAGTATCCCCCTCAGCAGGAGTTGTAATTGCAAATATTAATGATCCTAATACTTTGGTGACTGTTCCTAGTGATGGAACTTATACTTTTACCTGGGCAATAGCAAATAGACTGAGGATATGTATACCAAGTACAAGCAGTGTGAAAGTAACTATTGCAGGCACACCACCAGCAGCAGATGCTGGTCTTGATCAGGAAACTTGTGGCAGCGTAATAACTATGGCAGCCACAATAAGCAGCGGTGCGACTGGAACATGGACAAGAATATCTGGAGCTGGTAATTATACAATTAGTGACCCACATGATCCAAATGCTGTTTTCACATTTACATTCAGTGGCTACTATATTTTTAGATGGACAGTTAGTGCTGATATTTGCGGCGAAGCATTTGATGATATTAATTTAACTATCGGAATTCCGCCTCACGTTGCTGCAGCTGGACCAGATCAGAATGTTTGTAACAATACCACCGTAACAATGGCTGGAAATGCTTACGACAGTTTTTTCGAAGACGGACAGTGGTCTGTGCTTACTGGTGCACCAAATCAGCCTAATATTGTTAATCCATCTAACCCAAATACAGTTATTAATGGACTTGTAAAAGGAACTTATACTTTCAGATGGACAATTAATGCTAAAAGTGTGTTTTTATGTCCGCCAACATTTGATGATGTAATTGTAACTGTTCTGCCAGCAGCCAATGCTGGTCCTGATAAAACATACTGTGATGTAACCAGCATACAGCTTATAGGAAACGAAAACTCTACTGGAACTTGGACACTTACTACTACCTCCGGAAATGTTAATGATGTTGTTATTACCCAATCGCCTCCAAACAGTTATATTGCAAATGCTACAGTAGTTCCAGGAAATACATATGTTTTTACCTATACCATATCTTCTTCTGCCAATCCAGTTTGTCCTGGATCTTCAGATGATGTAAATATAGATGTGTTTAACGGTGCAAGTGTTGATCCTAATGCAGGAGCCGATCAAAATCTTTGTATTACTGATGTTACCGGCAAAACAATTTTGGACGGAAACCTTCCTCCTCCAGATGTTTCAAAAGCTGAATGGAGATTTGTTTATCAACCATCGGGAAGCGTTGCTGTTATTGAGACACCAACGGCACCAAAAAGTAATCTTTTAAACTTAACTGTTCCTGGACTTTATATTTTAGAATGGGTTTTTGAAAGTACCTCTTGTCGAACACTATCTGATATAGTTCGTATTGAAATGAATGCTCCGCCTAGTACTGCAGAAGCAGGACCAAATGATACTGCTGCATGTCAAACTACATACAAAACAGCCGCTTTGCCACCAGCAGTAGGTATTGGAACATGGTCTTTTGCTTTACCAGCAGATGATCCATCCAACGGATCTGTCGTAATAGACAATCCAAACAGCCCGGTTACGACTTTATCTAATATAACAACATTAGGAACTTACATATTAACATGGACAGTAACAAATGGTTCTTTTACAGATCCGTCGTCATGCCAGCCTTCTGTTGATAAAGTTTCGATAACCTTTAACGATATACCGCCTTCAAAAGCAGAAGCAGGACCTGATCAAGAATTATGTAATGTTGATTCTACTACCATGGCAGCAGTTCCTGTAACTTCTGGTATTGGTACTTGGACTAAGATGTCGGGACCTGCTGTCAATATTGGTGCTCCAAATGACCCTAATTCTATAATGCTTGGACTGCAGCCCGGAACTTATGAGTTTTTGTGGACGGTGACAACATTAAATAATAATGGTTGTATCTCTGAAGATTCAGTTATAGTTACCATTTACGACCAGCCTTCAACTGCTGACGCTGGACCAAATCAGATAGTTCCCCAATTCTCTCCCGTAAACATGAACGCCCTGCCTCCAACAGTGGGTACAGGAGAATGGACTCAAATAACAGGACCAAGTACTCTAGGTTTCGTTGACAGTAAATCGCCCACAACAGCCGTTAGTGGTACTATTGCTGGCACATATCAATTTCAATGGACGGTAAGTAATGGAAATTGTGCTGTCTCTTCTGATGTTATGACCCTTACAATACTTTCTGTTTCAGATCTTGAACTAACAAAATCTGTGTCTCCTACTCATGGAAGTGTGGGAGATGTAGTAACCTTTACAATTCAAATTTTTAATAACAATTCACTTGGAGGAACAGTAACCGCAACTGGTGTAGCTGTAAGAGATTATCTTCCTACTGGTTTTACCATAGTGCCGGGATCAGCCAATTTATCAGGACAATATAATGTAGGAGATAATACGTTGACTTGGTACAATCTTACAATCCCAAATGGAGGAAGACTAAATTTAACATTCAAAGCCACTATTAATACTGTTGGAAGCACATTAAATAAGGCTGAAATTGTAGAATCTGATCAATTTGATCCAGACAGTACACCAAACAACCAAATAGAAACTGAAGATGATCAGGATAGTGTATCTGTCTCAATAGACGTTGCCGATTTATCACTTCAAAAAACAGTTTCTCCAACTTCTGTAAGTATAAATGATAATGTAATATTTACGATTAGAGCAACTAACAGCGGTCCTAA
Source organism: Flavobacterium sp. YO64 (assembly GCF_004119505.1). Taxonomy (NCBI): domain Bacteria; kingdom Pseudomonadati; phylum Bacteroidota; class Flavobacteriia; order Flavobacteriales; family Flavobacteriaceae; genus Flavobacterium; species Flavobacterium sp. YO64. The sequence continues at coordinate 39,049 of NZ_NRQV01000007.1, forward strand.
CAATGCCACAGGAGTAACAGTTTCAGACAAACTTCCTCCGGGTTATACGTATGTAAGTGACAATGGTTCTGGTAAATATAACAGTACTACTGGTATTTGGAATATAGGTAATCTAAACAATGGAAATTCAATCACATTACAAATTACCGCAAAGGTCAATGTTGCAACAGCAGCTAATTACAAAAACACGGCAGAAATACAAACTGCACGTCAATTTGACCCAGACAGTACACCTGGAAATGGTCTTCCTGAAGATGATATGGCGAGTGCTAATATTACACTTAAATCTGCAGATTTAGAGCTTACTAAAACGGTTACGCCAACATCTGCAGCGTCAGGTCAACAAGTAGATTTTATTCTTAATCTAATCAATAAAGGCCCTGGAAACGCTACAGGAATAGCCGTACAAGATGTTATTCCGGTAGGTTATACATTGATTCCCGGCTCTGTATCAATTGGAGGAACTTATCAAGTGGCAACAGCTACGCTTGAATGGAAAAATATAGCTTTAGCAAATGGTGCAAATACCAATTTAACTTTTAGTGCATTTGTAAATCCGTTAGGAAGTTATAAAAATGTAGCTCAAATCACCGCCAGTGATTTACCAGATCCTGACAGTACACCAAATAATGATGACGGTGATCAAAGCGAAGATGATGAATCTAATGCTGAAATTATCTATATTGGGCCTTCGGCAGATTTATCATTGGTCAAAAAAGTTGTTGCAGGAAATACTAGTCCAGTAGTAGGAAGTCAGATTTCATTTGAACTAATAATACAAAATGACGGACCAAATAGTGCAACTGGAATTGAGGTTAAAGATTTACTTCCAACAGGATATGAATTTGTAAATTACAGTTCCTCTGCTGGGCTTTATAACAATACTACTGGTATATGGAATGTTGGTACTGTTGATAAAGGAGTTGCAGAATCGCTTATTATTGATGTAAAAGTACTGCCTACGGGAGATTATAAAAATATTGCTCAAGTAACAGCCAGCAGTCTGCCTGATCCTGACAGTACACCAAATAACGATGATGGTGATCAAAGCGAAGATGACGAAGCCAATGCAATTGTTACCCCAATTCAACCAACTGCTGATTTATCACTTACTAAATCCGTAAACAGATCATCGCCTTTAATTGGCTCCAAAGTTACTTTTGAAATTATAGTTACCAATAATGGACCAAATGATAACACTGGCGTACAAGTAACCGATAAGCTGCCATCTGGCTATACCTATGATTCATTTACGGTATCTACTGGAACATATGACCCAGCAACAGGTGTTTGGATTATTGGAAATTTAGTAAATGGAAAATTTGAAACGCTTCAAGTTACTGCAGTCGTAAATCCAACAGGAGTTTATCTTAATTCTGCTGAGGTAACTGCCAGCGATCTTCCCGATCCAGATTCTACTCCAAATAACAAGGTGACTACAGAAGATGATTATGCCGAAATTTCAACAACTCCAGTAACAGCTGTGTCAGATTTATCTTTGACCAAAACAGTCAATAATACTAATCCAACAGTAGGTTCTCTTGTTACTTTTACAATTATTGTAACTAATGGCGGACCACAAGATAATACTGGTGTAGAAGTAACGGATTTATTGCCTTCTGGATATACATACAACAATTTTACACTTTCTACTGGTGCTTATAATCCAACTACAGGAGTTTGGACTGTAGGTAATTTAGTTAATGGGAAATTTGAAACACTGCAAATCACAGCTCGAGTAAATGCATCTGGTAATTACACGAATAGCACCGAAATAACAGCTGCTGATCTCCCTGATCCAGATTCAACTCCAAACAATGGAAATACAACTGAAGATGATTATTCAACAGCAACGACAGTTCCAATATATCAATCTTCTGATCTATCATTAACTAAAACCGTTAATAATGCCACTCCGCTTGTAGGTACATTAGTAACTTTTGAAGTAATTGTAACAAACAACGGCCCGCAAGATAATACAGGAGTTCAAGTAAAAGATTTATTACCTTCTGGATATATCTTAAATGGATATACAATTTCAACAGGAACTTACAATTCAACAACTGGTATTTGGAATGTAGGCAATTTGATAAATGGAAAATCTGAAACCTTACAGATAATTGCAATGGTAAACCCTGCGGGAGATTATACCAATATTGTAGAAATTACAGCAGCAGATCTTCCTGATTCTGATTCTACTCCAAATAATGGAATAACAACAGAAGATGATTACGCAGCTGTATCAACAACTCCAATAAATAAATCTTCAGATCTGTCATTATCTAAAATAGTAAATAATGCTACTCCTGTAGTCGGTTCAGTAGATACTTTTGAAATTGTAGTAACTAACAGCGGGCCACAAGATAACACAGGTGTTCAGGTAACTGATTTATTACCTTCTGGGTATACATACAGTGGATTCACTGTTTCAACTGGAACTTATAATCCGACCACAGGAATATGGAATATAGGGAACTTAAATAACGGAAAATCTGAAACTTTACAAATAACTGCAATTATAAATCCAACTGGAAATTATGTTAATTCTGCCGAAATAACAGCAGCAGATCTTCCAGATCCAGATTCAACTCCAAACAATGGAGTAACCACTGAAGATGATTATGATACTGCATTTACAGTCCCAATATTAAGAGGAACTGATTCAGACTTATCGCTGACAAAAAAAGTAAACAATGCCACTCCTTTAGTCGGGTCTCAAGTTATTTTTGAAATTATTATCAGTAATAATGGTCCATTAGATAATACCGGCGTTAAGGTTCGAGATTTGCTTCCAAGCGGATATACTTTTAATGGCTATTCCATCTCTACAGGAACTTATGATTCTACAACAGGAGTTTGGACTGTAGGCGGTTTGGTTAATGGAAAATCGGAAACTTTAGAGATAATGGCAACAGTAAATCCTAATGGAGATTATACTAATGTTGCAGAAGTGATAGCAGCAGATATTAAGGATCCTGATTCTACACCTAATAATGGAGTTGTTACCGAAGATGACTATTCAACTGCGACAACTACACCAATCAATCAAACCTCTGATTTATCTTTAACAAAAACTGTAGATAATGCAGCTCCGATAATAGACACAGAAGTCACTTTTGAAATCGTAATAACCAATAGCGGTCCACAGGATAATACTGGTGTTCAAGTAACTGATTTACTGCCAGTAGGTTTTACTTTTAACCGCTATACTGTTTCCACAGGAACATATAATGCAACTACAGGATTATGGAATGTAGGAAATTTAAGAAAAGGACAATCTGAAACACTTCAAATCAATGCAATAGCTAGTATAGTTGGAGAATTTGTGAATACTACTGAAGTAATTGCCGCCGATCTTCCTGATCCAGATTCAACACCAAATAATGGAATTACAACAGAGGATGATTTTGCTTCCGTTAAGATATTAATAGTAGACAAAACTCCGCCTCCACCTCCATTCTCTGATTTATCAATAACTAAATCTGTCAACAATGCAACTCCTCTTGTGGGCTCTCAAGTTACTTTTGAAGTTGTGGTGACTAATGGTGGAAAAGATACTAATACTAACGTGCAAATAACAGATTTACTCCCATCTGGGTATACTTATAATTCATTTACAATCTCTACGGGAACTTATAATCCGTCAACTGGATTATGGACTGTAGGAAATTTGATAAACGGTAAATCTGAAACACTGCAAGTAACTGCAACGGTAAATCCTGCAGGCAACTATACTAATATCGCTGAGGTAACGGCAGCAGATCTTCCTGATCCTGATTCAACTCCTAATAATGGGGTTACTACAGAGGATGATTATGCGACAGTTAGTACTACTCCAACAAATCAGGCATCAAATTTATCTTTAACCAAAACGGTTAATAATCCAACACCTTTAATTGGGGCACAAGTTACCTTTGAAATTGTTGTAACCAACAGCGGCCCGCAAAATACATCGGGAGTGCAGGTCAAAGATTTACTTCCGCCAGGTTATACTTTTAGCAGTTTTACCGCTACAAAAGGATCCTATAATAAAAATACAGGAATCTGGAATATCGGCTCTTTTGTAAATGGTGATTCACATACATTGCAAATCACCGCTATTGTTAACGCTGCAGGAAATTATCTCAATATTGCCGAAGTAACGGCGAGTAACATGCCTGATCCTAATTCAACTCCAAATAACGGAGTTGCCACAGAAGATGATTATGCAACTGCGTTTGTAACACCTTCAGTTCTTATGGCCGATTTATCGATCAGTAAAACTACACAAACGGGCAAAACAATTTATGAAATTGGTTCGACTGTTATTTTTAATATCACAGTAACAAATGATGGTCCCGGTGATGCAAGCGGTGTGAAAGTAAAAGACTTACTTCCAGCTGGATTTACTTATCTAACCAATTCGGCAACAAGCGGAATTTATAATTATGCTACGGGAATTTGGACTACTGGAACTGTTAACAATGGAGAAACTCAAACTTTAGATATTTACGCTAAAGTAAATCCGCCAACAGGTGCCGCTAATGAATATACAAATGAAACAGAAATTATTGCCAGTAATATGCCTGATCCTGATTCAACACCAAACAATGGAGTTAAAACAGAAGACGATTACGACAGCATTCAAATCAATGTTTCTATCGCTGATTTAAGTTTAGATAAAACAGTAAGTAATAAAAATCCAAATGTAGATGAGGTAATAACCTTTACCTTGCAGCTTAACAACGAAGGACCAAGTCAAGCAACTGGAGTCGCCGTTGATGATATAATTCCGTTAGGCTATCGAAATATTACTAATATCTCAAACGGAGGATTATTTAGAGGTAACATCATAAAATGGACTAATTTAACTGTTCCAGTTGGAGGTATTACTTTAACCTATCAAGTTACCGTTGCAAGTCCACATGGACTTGACGGTTACGATTATTTAAATGTTGCCCAAGTTACTGCAAGTGATCAATACGATCCTGACAGTAAGCCGAATAACGATAATGGCGATCAAAGCGAAGATGATGAAGACTCAGAATTCATCAACATTTCGTCAACAGATATTGCTATAAACAAAGAAGTTGACAAAACAGATGTGCCAATGTACAGCACCGTAACCTTTACTATTACAGCTGAAAATCTTGGAAACCTTACTGCTACAAATGTCGAAGTTCAAGATATACTTCCTAAAGGTTATAAACTAGATACATTCACCGTATCGTCTGGAGTATATAACAGTACAACAGGAACTTGGACAATTCCATCTGTAGCTGTAAAAGGTTCTCAAACTTTGACAATTACTGCAAAAGTGGTTGATTTTAATGACTATTTAAACACAGCTCATTTTGTTAAAATGGATCAAATTGACAGCAACTCGTCAAATAATCAAGACAGTGCAACCGTTGCTCCTAATTGTTTGAAAATTTTCAATGAATTTTCGCCAAATGATGATGGTCAAAATGATACTTTCTATATCGATTGTATCTCACAATATCCAGACAATCAGCTCGAGATCTTTAATCGCTGGGGTAATTTAGTGTATTACAAGAAAGGGTACAATAACACTTGGGACGGCAAGGCAGACGGATCTGCAAAAACACTTCCAGAAGGTACCTATTTCTATATTCTTGATCTAGGAAATGGTTCCCCAAAAACATCTGGATGGCTTTATTTAAAATAAAATAGCAATAACCAAAATAGAATTGGCTATGATTAAAAGTATAAAAAAGATTTTCACAATCCTTACAATGCTTTCTGTATTTGGTACGATGGCTCAGCAAGATCCCCAATACACACAGTATATGTATAATACGCTTAGTGTTAACTCTGCGTATGCCGGCTCATTAGGGCATTTAGCTATAACTGGTATATATAGAACACAATGGGTTGGACTTGAAGGGGCACCAAACACACAGTCTTTTACACTCGATACTCCACTTGGAAAAAACGTAGGTCTGGGATTATCCGTAGTAAGCGAAGAAATAGGCCCTTCGGAAGAGCAATATCTTGATGCTAACTTCTCTTACACCATTCCATCAGGACAAACCCATAAATTGTCTTTCGGAATTAAAGGAGGCGGGAGAGTAATAAATATTGACTGGACAAAAGGAAGTTATAGAGATCCAGATGTTCAGTTTCGTGAAAACATCACCAATAAATTCCTTCCGGTAGTTGGTGCGGGATTATATTGGCACGGCGAAAGAGATTATATCGGATTGGCTGTTCCAAATTTTATGACTAGAGAACGATACAATTATGATGATATTGCCGATGATCTAGTCAATGAACGAATGCATCTTTATCTTATTGGAGGAATTGTTTTTGATCTTTCAGCTCACACTAAGTTTAAACCAGCTGCAATGGTAAAATATGTAGCCGGAGCTCCATTAATTGCCGATTTCTCAGCTAATTTTATGTTTAATAATTGTGTAACTCTTGGTGTTTCTTATAGAACAGCAGATTCTGTAAGTGCTCTTGCATCGTTACAAATCACACCGCAATTCCTTGTAGGTTATGCATATGATTATACTACTACAGAATTACAAAACTACAATAGCGGCACACACGAAATTATGCTTCGATTTGAATTAGTATCACGCAAAAAGGGATTAAAATCTCCTAGATTCTTTTAATACTAGCAGTTATGGAAAAAAGAATTATTATACTCGCCTTGCTAATCATCCAAATGGTTAATGCGCAAACAAAGAACAAAACGGCCGATGCTCTTTTTGATAAAATGTATTATATAGATGCCGCAAAATCATATGAACTATCCGTAAAAAATGGCGATACTTCAAAAGAAATTTTGCAGCGTTTAGGAGATGCACACTATTTTAATACCCAAATGCAAGATGCCAGCAAATGGTACAGCAAATTGCTTGCTGATTATTCTGCCGAAGTTTCAGCAGAATATTACTTTCGTTATGCACAATCTTTACAGGGAATAAAGAATTATGATCTGGCAAAAAAATGGATGAAAAATTTCTCCGAGAAACAAAAATCATCTGATTCTAGAGCTAAAAACTTCTCTCTAAAAACCGTAACTCTCGAAGATATAAAGAAAATAAAACCACAGTTTATCCTAGAAAATCTAGAAATAAACTCCGATTACTCCGATTTCGCACCAATGTTCTATAAAGGCGACTTAGTTTACTCAACAACAGTAGATTCTTCCTTTTTAAAAACAGCAAAATACGGGTGGAACGATCAGCCCTATTTAAATATGCAGCTGGGAAAAATAAGTCCGACACAAACAAACGTAACTTTTAAGGAACGTTTCGCAAAAGAAATTACAACCCAATATCATGAGGCTTGTGTCGCTTTTTCTCCAGATGAAAAAACCATTTATTTTACTAGAAACAATTATAACGGCAAACTAAAAAGAGACGATAAAGGTGTAAATAATTTAAAATTATACTCTGCCAAAGCAGTAGAAAACAGCAATGGCACCGTTCGATGGGAAAATGTAAAAGAACTTCCGTTTAACAGTGACAACTATTCTGTTGGACAGCCAACTATAAGCAAAGACGGTAAAAAACTCTATTTTGTTTCTGATATGCCGGGAACAATTGGTTCTACCGATATTTTTATGGTAGACATTTTAGGCGAAGACCAATATTCGAACCCTAAAAACTTAGGCGAGAAAATAAATACCAGCGGACGCGAAATGTTTCCGTTTATAACAGACAAAGCCTTGTACTTTGCCTCCGATGGTTTTTTAGGTTTAGGCGGTCTTGACGTTTTTGAAAGCCGATTAAATAATGAAGTTTTTGATTCACCGGCTAATCTTGGTGCACCTTTAAACAGCAGTTTAGACGATTTTGGATATATTGTGAATGAAGAAACCAACAAAGGTTTCGTATGCTCAAATAGAAAAACAGGTAAAGGCGATGATGATATTTACTCTTTCGAAAGAAGCTGTACACAATCTATAGAAGGTTATGTTTTTGATGCCATTTCTAATAAAAAAATTCCAGGTGCCATAGTTACACTCAAAAACAATGAAAATCAGCAATTGCAGCAAACCGTTTCTAGAATGGATGGAAAATTTGAGTTTGAAGAAAATATCAATTGCAATACTCCTTACGCTATAGAAGCAGCTAAAGATAACTTTACAACCTCATCAAAAGCAATCGTTACTGCCGAGAATTCAGGAATAACCGAAGTACCAATTGGACTTGATCCAAGTCTTATAGAACGTAAAAATGGTATTCTAAAAATCAAAATCGGAATTATTTTCTTTGACCTCAACAAATCAGATATACGATATGATGCTGCAATAGAACTTAATAAAGTAGTTTTATTAATGAATCAATATCCTACGGTAGTCATTAAGATTGAATCTCACACAGATTCAAGAGCCAATGATCAATACAATCTTGAATTATCTGATCGAAGAGCAAAAGCAACCAGAGATTATATAGTTTCTCAAGGAATTGCTGCAGAACGAATTGAAAGCGCAATTGGTTACGGTGAAACCCAGCTTATCAATAATTGCTCAAACGGGGTTCCTTGTACTGAAGCACAGCATCAAATGAACAGACGAAGCGAATTCATTATTACAAAAATGTAAAAACCTTAAATTACAAAGTTTAAACTTTAGAATATGGAATAAAAAAAAACGGTATTAAACCGTTTTTTTTGTTTGAGTTCTTATCAAGAATATATTAATCCCAATTACTTTTTGTAGAAGCACTATACTTTCCTCCTCCAGTAAAAAATAAAACAAGTGCAGTAAAAAAGTACAAACCAAGCAATTCTAGAGCCCAGCCTCCATGCTCACCCATTTTAAATATGTCAGCACTATGAGCCATTAATGCAGCAACAAAACAATTAAAAGCGTAAATTAATGCTGCGATTCTGGTTCTAAAACCAACTATAATAGCAATTGGAGCTAGAATTTCTCCCACTAATACACCATACGAAAAGAAACCTGGAAGACCTTTTTCTACTAACATTCCCGAAATATAGTCTAAAGCTCCATTGAACTTTGCAAAACCATGCAAAAGCATTAATAATCCAATTGTAATACGAAGTATTAAAAGACCAAAATCATTGTTTTTTCTCATTTTTAAAGAATTAAATTAAGTCAGACAAACCAGTTTTATTCACAAAATTCACCATTTTGTACGATAACTGCTGTTAGTAAAAATAGCAAAAAAAACATACAATCTAAATTTGTAAAAAAATTTCTATTTTTTATTTTAAATAACGTTGGATATTTTTTTTATCATAAATAAGCAAACGTTCATTTATTATTATATCTTTGTTTTCAATTTAAATATCCTTTCATTTGAGAACTAGAGATAGTAATAAAGAAGAATTAGTTAAGCAAAAAACGATAGAAATGATTGTAAAGTATGGCATTGAAGGCTTTGCAATGAATCGTTTAGCAAAAGAATGCGGTATCTCTGTCGCGACCCTTTACATTTATTATGCAGATAAGGAGGATCTCATAAAAAAAATAGGGATTGAGATGGGAACATTCTTTTTTAAAAGCTCTTTAAAAGACTTTACTCCCGATATGCCTTTTGCAATAGGGCTTGCTAAGCAATGGGAAAATCGGTCTGCATTTATGATGAACAATACTGATAAACTGGTTTGCTGGGAAATTCTCCAAAATTCAAACTACGGTGATTTTATAGTAAATGAAAGCTTGATGGAGCTAAAAGAAATTATGACAAAGTTTCTAAATGGCGCCATCGAGAGAAAAGAAATCGTACCAGTTACAAAAGAAGTCTTTTGGAGTATCGCTTACGGTCCTTTATACAATTTACTGCGTTTTCATGAAAAAGGAAAAGGATTGGGCGGAACCACTCCGTTTAAATTAACAAACGATGTACAACAAGAAGCATTACGTTTAGTAATCAAAGCACTAACCCCCTAAAAATTAATAGCCATGAATGTCATGATATTTGCTACTAATATAAAAACAGAAACCAGCAAAAATAAAATTGCAGCATTCTTTAATACAAACAAATCAATCCTGCAATGGAGTATCGATCAAGAAGATATTGATTGTGTACTCAGAATTATAAGTAAAAATCTAAACGCAGATCAAATAATCGAAATGTTGAATTTTCTTGACTTTGACTGCAAAGAACTTTAAATAAATGAACGAAAAACAAACACTCGAAACAGGTTTCAACGGCTATCAAAAACTTGTTATATTTCTTTTAGCCCTTACACAATTTACAGTTGTGCTCGACTTTATGGTAATGTCGCCTCTTGGAGATATTATGATGAAAACACTAAAAATTACGGCATCACAATTTGGTATTGCCGTTTCGGCTTATGCCTTTAGTGCTGGAATTTCAGGACTATTTACAGCAGGATTTGCTGATAAATTTGATCGAAAAAAACTTTTACTATTCTTCTATATTGGCTTTACAATAGGAACTGTATTTTGTGCCATAGCACCAAACTTTATATTACTTGTTGCAGCGCGTATTTTCACCGGTATATTTGGCGGTGTAATTGGTTCTATTTCTATGGCAATTGTTGCCGATTTATTCAGCCTGAAACAAAGAGGAAAAGTAATGGGATTTATTCAAATGGGATTTGGAGTAAGTCAAGTTTTAGGAATTCCGATTGGGCTATACATTGCTAATGCTTGGGGCTGGCACGTACCTTTTTTATGGATTGCCGCTATGGCAGCGATTATAACTTTGGTTTTATCCTTTAAACTACAGCCAATCGTGGAGCATTTAAGTTTAAAACAAGAAAAAACACCTATTCAACATTTGTGGCATACTATTTCAAAACCACACTATCAAGTTGGTTTCTTGTCTACTGCCCTGCTCTCTATTGGAGGTTTTATGATGATGCCATTTGGAAGTGCCTTTGCTATAAACAACTTAAAAGTAACCACTGATGAGTTACCTTTACTTTTTATGATTACTGGTGTTGCAACATTAATTACTATGCCTATTGCAGGAAAATTAAGTGATAAATTCAGCAAATTTAAGCTTTTTGCTTTTGCTACTTTATTTGCTATAATTGTAATGAATGTTTATGCGCATTTTGCCGCTACTCCATTTTGGATTGTATTAGTAACTAACATCTTAATGATGATGGCCATTATGAGCAGAATGGTGCCTTCAACAACATTAACCTCAGCAATACCAGAACCTCAGGATCGAGGAGCATTTATGAGTATTAACTCTTCTTTACAGCAAATGGCAGGAGGTTTTGGTGCTATGATCGCTGGATTAATCATTGTACAAAAAGACAATTATGCACCATTAGAACATTATGATACTCTAGCAATGGTAGCTTCGGTTATTATGCTTATAAGTATTTATTTAGTCTCTCGCGTGAGTAAAATTGTTTACAAAAAGTGATAAAGTTGTAAGCTTTTTTAAAGCAAAATAAAACCTCAACTAAAAACTTTAAACTCCTGCATTATTTGTAGGAGTTTTTTATTTGTCTGTAGGGATAAAAACTAAAAAATAAGATTTTTTCTGTTTTTGGAAAACGAAAATGTCTTTAGAAAACACCTTACAGATTCATCAAATACAAAGAAAACCCACTATACCTGACTTCACATAAAAAACTAATAATTAACAAATTACAAATATTTTTAAATAATAAATTACTTCAAGAAACTAACAATTATCATGTTTTTACTATTGATGATTTCTTTCCTTTGTTAAGCTAAAACAATACCACAAACCAACCAAAACATAATGAATAAGAGTGTTAAACGTAGAATTAAAAAGGCAGAGCATATATCATTTATTAATAAATTAATTATTGATAAAAATGCACATTGATACTGATTTGCTCTATACGTGGGGAGCAATTGCAAAAAAAGTTCCCAAAAACGCAATCATTTTTTATGAGAATGATCCCGCGTTATCCTTTTTTCAAATTTTAGAAGGAACCGTAAAAATGAGCTACACTAACGAAGATGGTAAAGATCTTACTATTGGTGTATTTAATAAAGGGGATAGTTTTGGAGAACCGCCGTTAATTATTGGTGAGCCATATCCTGCATCGGCATTAGCTCAAACAGACTGTGTGATTTTAAAACTTTCTAGACTTAATTTTTTCTCTTTTCTTGAAGAAAATCCTGAAGCACAAAAGAAAATATTGAAATTATTTGCCTCAAGAATTTATAATAAAATTGTTTTCTCTAAAAATATTATTAACCATAAACCAGAACATCGCATACAATATTTTTTAGATAATTTTAAAAGACAGCATTGCACAAAATCGAATCAAAAAATAAAAATTCCATATACTCGTCAAGAAATTGCTGATTTTACAGGATTAAGAGTTGAAACCGTAATTAGAACTTTGACTCTCATGAAAAAGAATAAAAAAATTGAAATCATTGATCACAAATTATTCTACTAGAATGTCTAAAAAATTGCAGCAGTATGACTCAAATCATAATCTATGCTTCAAATATTCACGTCCTTTGAGAAAAGGTTAAATGATAAATTATTAATTCAAATTTCATAACGTTTTAAAGTAAAAAAGCGGGAACTTCAATAGTTCCCGCTTTTTTAACTTATTACTTTGTTCATCATTGCTTTTGAGATATTATCAGCCCTAATTTTGACTTCTCTAGCCTTTTCTCCTTCAAACAAATCATCGACCGTTTTTTTCCACAACTTTGTCCAGTGCTTAAAATGAGCCTCCGTCAAAAGGCTTTTCTGATTTAACATTCGGTGTTTCATCATCGGATTTCCATCAAAATTTCCCGTATGAAATAAAATATTATCCCAAAAATCATACATTATTGGAAGGTGTTTTTCCCAGTTTACCGCTGCTACTTCTGTAAACAAATAACCAATAGTAGGATCACTTCTAATTTTTAAATAAAAAGCATCTACTAAGATTATAATATCGTCTTTGTCTTTAATATCTGTTTTCATCTTTCAATTTATTTCTTCATTTGTGTTCAAAATATTTTTACAAATCTTTTTTATTAAACTTTTTAAGAGATATAAAAAACGGAATTACGATCCATAACAACAATAATAAAAAAGAGAGTATCAGTCCAATTGTTGTTCCAAAAAAATCTTTAAAAATCGCTCCTGTATACCCCATCATTGCCGATTGATCGAGATGCAGTAATATTTGAATACGTGCCAAATCTATAGGACTCAATGCGGTTACACCTACCATAGCTTTCTCTATAGGATATTCGGAAAACTGAAAAAGCAAAAACAATACTACGGCATCAAAAAGCATGGCAAAATACAGCCAGAACATTATGGCAACTCCAATTCCTTTTGCTTTGTCTCTTGCATAAATACAGCTTAAAAAAGCCAATGAAACAAAAACTACTGAGATAAGACAGCCCACCAAAAGCATCATAAATCCAACTACACCTGGCGCATTTATTATTAGCGGAATTCCAGCTCCAAGAAAAAACGCAGTAACCATTGCAATCGAAAGACCTGCAAATAAACTAATCCAGATTTTTTTCCTCTTTAAAGGCTGACTTAGTAAAAGTTCAATAAATTCGGCACTATTATAAAGATAAATCGTCGAAAACAATATCGATACTAAAGGTACTGTAAACAAAATTACATTCAATATAGTAAGAAGTCCTTTAGCTGAATTGTCTTCTAATCCAAAAGATCCCCAAGAAAGTAATGCTAAAATAATGGTGTAACTAACAACAATCTTATTTTTAAGTATATCGAGTAAAACAATTTTAATTATTCTGTTCATGATGTTTCTCTTTTAAGATTGCGGCTATGGCTTTTGAGATTTTGCTTTCGCCTGTATATTCAAGTAAATCGCTGATCGTTTTATGAAAATGTACTTTTCCATCCTGCATGAAAATAATCTGAGTAATCATATCATCGAGTTCACTTAATAAATGTGATGTTATTAAAATTAATTTTCCAGCGTCACGTTCTTTTAGAATCTTTTCTTTCAGAATTTCAGATGCTAATGGATCTAATCCAGCTGTAGGCTCATCAAGTATAAGAACATCAGGATTAAAAAGAAAAGCCAGTGCCGCACTCACTTTTTGAGTTGTTCCACCAGAAAGCGTGCGCATTTGTTTAGCATACATTTTGTCAAGATTAAAGGCTTTTATCAAATCTTCGTCTAAAACTGTTTTTGAATTTCTAATTTCTTTAATAATACTAATTATCTGGCCTATTTCCATATTGTCAGGATATCTCCCAATCTGCGGCATATATCCAATTTTATTTCTGTAATTAAACTCTTTTAAAATAGAATTTTCTTGAAACAAAATATCGCCGTTATCAGGAAGTACCATTCCAAGAATAGATTTAATGAGAGTTGTTTTTCCACATCCGTTAGGACCAATTAATGCAATACATTCTCCCTTTTTAAATTCAAGGTTTACATTTTCTAACACTTGAAGTTTTCCAAACTTTTTGCTTATATTTTTTATCGTAATCATAAAATGAGAGATTTCATAAATGGGGTTTCATCAATAAAATTATCAGGTGTAATACTTGGCAGTACTTTTTCCGATTTATCTAACAGCGTAATCATAAAACTCCTAAATAAAAGCATTGCCGAAGGATTATTCTCAGTAAGAACAGCGAAAAGGCTCAATGGATGAAAAGGCACATCGCCAATCCCGTCTTTATTAAGATCATATCCCTCATACTTATCCCAATAATTACTATTGAAATGATTTAAAACGAGACTTCCGTTAGTACTGATATCAAAAGTATTGGCAAGAAAGTTATTGAATGAAATTTCGTTATCCATACAACTTGCTTGAATTTTCATTCCCCAGCCATTGTCTTTAAATATATTATGATTAAGCATTACTCTGCTCGTGCCTTCCATATAGATTCCTGAAGTATTACGTATAAATTTGTTTCCAATAATATAACTGTCTGCAATCTCTTTCAGCAGTAAACCATAGGCAGCGTCTCCCCAGTTTTCTTCAAAATAATTGTTGAACATTTTTACATTTTTGGTAAACATTACTGCCACTCCTGCCCCATTGTTTTTAAATACATTTGAGATGTACGAATCGTCATTAGAAAACATAAAATGCAGTCCGTATCGAATATTTCCTTTAGAAATGTTTCTCCAGATAATCGAATTCGAAACAAACTCAAAATAAATACCATCACGATGTCCGGAAATTCTGTTCCCGATAATCTTCATACTATCGCTTTTCCAGCAATGAATACCGTTTCCTATGCGCTGTTCTTCTTTTTGATATGCTTTTATGGTGTTATTTTCAATTATGCAGCTACTCCCTTTTTGAGCGTAAATGCCAAAAAAGTTATTCTCCAGTATATTATTCTTTACCGTTACACCTATTTTATCATAAATTTTAATACCGCAAGGATCGTTAAGAGAACCGTAACCAGAATCTATTACCTTAAAACCAGATACAACAACACTATCAGCTTTGATAGAAACCACTTCATATTTTCTTTGTCCATCAAGAATTGGAAAATCCTTTCCTTGCAGCACAATTCTTTTATTGATCTCGATATTTCCCTCACGATACACTCCTTTATAAACCAAGATTGTATCGCCAGGGTTTGCCAGATCAATAGCTTTTTTTATACTTTTTATTACCTTGTTTTTCCCAACCTCAATAGTCTGAGACTGCAGATTGAAAAAAAACAGCGATAGAAAAAGACCTAGAAATAATTTCATATTTTTTAATTGTGTTTTGAATTGTTGTACTCTTATTTTTCAATAAAAGTGCTCCATTCCTTTTCTTGTCCGTGAGATTCTGCTTCAAATGCTTTGGCTTGACTTTTATTAGAAAATGCAGCAACATTTCCATTCATAGGACTTTTGATTACACCTCCAGAGACATAAAAAGCTTTTTCGGCAGGAATTAATTCATTTTCTAAAGTATAATCATGAACGTAATAACCTTTAACTTTTAACTCTGGGTTCTCTTTGGTATAATTTACCATGCAAGCCAAATCATCAAATTTATAAGCTCGGCCTTTTTCAGTAATAATCTCTGCTCCATGTTTTCCATCGGTAATTCCCATTTTGCAAAAATCGCAGTTGTCCGTATTCAATTTAATTGGAACAGGTTTATCATTTGAACATGAAGAAAATAGAACGGCTATTATTGCAATACTTAATACTGTTTTTGTTTTGAAAAAAAGCATTTTCTTTTCTTTTAGTACAGCCAGAAAAAGTAAAACTCCAGCAGTAATCAACATCCATCCGCCAATATCTGGAATCGAATAAGCACCAAAATTAAGCAGTTGTTTATAACCTAAAACAGGCGGCTGATATGCCATTCCGGGTACACGTATGGCTGCATTTGGATCAAGGTTGTGACCATATTCATAATTCCAACGGTAAAAATCAAGACCTGCAGCAATTCCAAAAAGGACAAAGGAGCCAAAGAGTGTAAATAAAATTTTCTTATTTTTATAAAATATACAGCCCAAAGCGATAACTCCAAAAAAACCTAGAATGATAGGGAGAATTGTAAACTCAATAAAATCTTCAGTATGCAAAGTTTTCATACCAATATAGTGATTAAGCCCATTGATAATGTCAACATCACCAGCAATTTTAGAAGCATGAAGTTTTAAAACCAATCCTTCAGGATATTGAGGTGCAGTTAATTCAATTTTCCACATGGGCACAAAAATGGATCCAATAAAAAGTAATCCTGATAACAAGAGAACTATTTTAGAAAATGTCGAAATTGTATTATTTCTCATAATAATTCAAAATAAAAAAGGGAACAAAGAATATGCTCTGTCCCCTTTACTTGGTTAGTAGTTATTCTTTTGGTAAATTAGTTCCCAGACTGTAGCTAATTGGAACGTTACTTCCTGCTGGTGAAACTCTAACATAACCCTGCATTTCTTGATGCAATGCACTGCAGAAATCTGTACAATAGAATGGGAATATTCCTTTTTTCTGAGGTGTCCATTTTAAAGTAAGTGTTTCTCCCGGCATAATCAGCAATTCAGCAGTATTAGCTCCTTTAATAGCAAATCCGTGAGGAACATCCCAATCCTGTTCAAGATTAGTAACATGGAAATAAACCTCATCTCCTACACGAATTCCTTCTATATTATCTGGAGCAAAATGAGAACGAATACACGTCATATAAATATGTACTTTATTTCCTTCTCTAACCACTTTAGTTTCTTTTTCACCTTTGGCTGCAAAAGGATGTTTGTTATCGGCCATTTTGTAAAACTTCAACTGTCCGTTGTTACGAATCTTATCTGCTGGAATTCCTTGTGCATAATGCGGTTCTCCGATTGTTGGAAAATCAAGGAGCAGTTTCATTTTGTCTCCGCTGATATCAAACAACTGTGCACTTTGTGCTAATTCAGGACCTGTTGGCAAGAAACGATCTTTTGTAATTTTATTATAAACTACCATATATTTCCCAAAAGGTTTTTCTGTATTACCACCTGGAACCATAAGGTGACCCGGAGAATAATAAGTCGCTTTTCTATCTAGAACTTTAAGATCTTTAATATTCCATTTTACAACCTCTGAAGAAACAAACATTGTTGTATATGCATTTCCTTTACCATCAAATTCAGTATGTAAAGGTCCTAATCCAGGTTTTTGAACTTCACCGTGCAGTGCAGCTTCATATTTCACTACTGGAATACCAGCATAAGATCCATCAAATTGTTTATTAGCAATCGCTGCTTTCAGTTTTGTAAAACTAAATACAGGAATCAAAGCTGCTAATTTTCCACTTCCAATAATGTATTCACCTGTTGGATCAATATCACAACCGTGAGGTGATTTTGGACAAGGAATCATATAGCAGATATCTTTAAGTTCTGCAGCATCAAGAATCAGCACCTCTTTTTTAATTTCAGATTTTGCCGTTTGTGTTTTTTCATCCCAAGTATTATGAGCATAGTTTGCAGGAACACGTTTTCCTTTTCCAGCTTTAATATATTCCTCTGCTTTTTTCCAGTTAACCGCCATGATAAAATCTTTATCATTTTTAGATGCATTTACCTCAAGTAATGTATTTGCTTGTTCAGTATTATAGCAAGAGAAAAAGAACCATCCGTGAGATTCTTTTTTACCTGGGTGGCTAAGATCAAAATTAACTCCAGGCGTTACAATTTGGAAAGCAAGATTTAACTCACCCTCTTTCCCAACTTTTACAAAGCTTAAGTGTCCTTTAAAGTTTTTCTTGTATGTATTGATAGGCACATCACCATTATCATTATCGGCAGGCACACTAAAACGGCTTGCTCCAACCACGTATTCTGTATTTTGAGTAATAAATGGTGAAGAGTGATTTCCTCCACAATTTGGAAGCTCGATAATTTCAGCCGTTTTAAAAGTTTTAAGGTCAATACGTGCAATTCTAGGCGTATTGTTTGCATTGGCAAAAAGCCAGCGTCCGTCTACCTCACCATTTGTCTGTGACAAATCAAGGTGATGCTGATCATCCCATGGCACATATCCGTGAGAAGTGTTTAACATTGGTTTTGTTTCCTCACTATAGCCGTAGCCGCTTTGAGGATCTTCAGAAAATACAGGCATTACTCTAAGCAGTCGCCCGCTTGGAAGCCCGTAAACACTCACTTGACCGCTGAATCCGCCAGAGACAAAGTTGTAAAACTCATCGTACTTACCGGGAGCAACATATACTTTACTGGCTACATCGCCGTCAACAGTATCTGAAGAGTCTTTGGGCTTGCAAGAAACAAAAAAAGCGCAGCCCAAAGTAATGGCAAAAACTGATTTTAAAAAGTTATTTTTCATAAGGTTATTATTTAGAATTCGATTATTTTGGTGTTTATTTTACCCCATCATTCTGACGCATATATTCTAGAATACTTCTAGCTTCATCATCACTTAAACCTTGATTAGGCATTCTAATCATGCAAAGCTCTAATTGAGCCTGCAATTCTGGATCTTTATCAATCATAGGATCAGGATTTGTGATAAAATTCATAATCCATTGTGGTGTTCTTCGTTCCGTTACACCTTTCCATCCCGGACCAACAAGTTTCTCATCTGTAGGTTTGTGGCATGAAGTACATTTTACTTCGGCTGCTTTAAGCCCTTTTTCTGCCATTGCTTTATCTAAGGAAGCTCCTAATTCTACAGTAGAGTATTTCCCGAGACCTCTTTGGGGATCGTATGATTCAGCTTCAGCAGTTTTTTCTGCTGGCGGCGGAGTCGAAAAATCTTCATCTGTTTTTGATTTATCCTTTCCGCAGGACACGAAAAAGAAAATGCCAAACATTGCTATTAAAAATAATTTGTTCATGTGTTTGCTTTTTTTATTTGTTAAACTACAGGTCAAAGTTCCACAACATGTATTTCTTAAATTATGATTACGATCATACTTTAAAGAAAAAGTTGATGATACCTTCGTACTCTAAAATAAACAGATGAAGTTTTTTGTTTACATATTTCTCTTTTCAGTGGTTTTTAGACCTGCGTTTCCATTTTTGGATTATGTAGTAAACTACCATTACATTGTTACCGAATTATGTGAAAACAAAAATGCTCCAGAACTAAGCTGTAATGGAAAATGTCATTTGAAAAAAGAGCTGGCAAAAGCGTATAAAAATGATGTTCCTGCGTCTAACGAGAAAAAAACAGAAACTGCTGAAACAATTGTACTTTTCATCGTAAACCTTCCAGTATTCTGTTTTGAAACAGAACATACAATCCACTCAAAAATAAACTCAGTCTATAAAAACCTATACTCCCATTTAGACGCAGTTTCTGTTTTTCGTCCTCCAGCTTTCAACTATTAATTTTTCAATGTTTTACACTTTATTTTCTCCGAAATCTATTTCGGCAGAAATCGTATTATCCTTATTTAAATTAATATTCTATGAAAACTTTAAAATACATTACCCTTTTCCTTTTAGCAATTACCTATATTTCATGTTCTTCTGATGATGATTCTTCAACTTCAATTCCTGCTGATGAAACACTTGGACTTCAAAAAATTCAAGAATTAACAAATGACAATCATGTTGTTGAACTGTACTCAAAAAAAGGCACTCTAATTCAAGGCTACAATACCATTACAATTAGAATAAAAGACAAAAAAAGCAGCGCCTATATTACAGATGCTAAAATTGATTGGACACCAATTATGCATATGACTTCGATGCAGCATTCTTGTCCAAAATCAGCTGTGACTAAAACGGCTGATAAAAAAACCTTATACTCAGGTGATATTATTTTTCAGATGGCACAAAACGATAAGGAATTTTGGGAACTTAAAATTAATTACACAATCAACAATGTTGTTTATACCGTTGCAGATACTATTGCTGTAACTGCATCGCCAAAACGCACTGTAACCTCATTTAAAGACAATAACGGCAATAAATATGTACTGGCTTATATCGCACCCGAAAATCCGAAAGTAGCCGTAAATGATGCTGCTGTTGGACTTTATAAAATGGATGATATGATGACGTTTACTGCAGTAAACAATTTTAAAATAAAAATAGATCCTAGAATGCCAAGTATGGGAAATCACGGATCACCAAATAACACCGATTTAGTACAATCTCAAGCGGGAGGTTTCTATAAAGGAAAACTTTCATTGACCATGACAGGATATTGGAAAATTAATATGCAGCTTTTAAATGCCTCAGATGAAGTCCTAAAAGGAGAACCTGTAACGACAGAAAATCCAGCAAGCAGTCTTTATTTTGAAATTGAATTTTAAGCATTTATTATTAACAAGGAAGAGGCAGTTCTAGTTGTCTCTTTCTTATAATTTATCTAGTGATGAAAAAGATAACAGCATGTATTCTAACTATTTTTTCAACAATCTGCTGGGGACAAGAACAACAAAAAGACAGTCTTTCGGCTCAAAATTTAAATGAAATTATTGTTATTGGAAAAAAAGCAGCTTTACATCAAAAACAGCCAAAATCATTGACTTCTGTAGAAGATTATCTGCAAAAATCTACAAAAGTAAATATGATAAAAAGAGGCGCTTATGCCTGGGAACCTACAATTAACAACATGTCTACAG
Organism: Flavobacterium sp. YO64; assembly: GCF_004119505.1. Classification (NCBI taxonomy): domain Bacteria; kingdom Pseudomonadati; phylum Bacteroidota; class Flavobacteriia; order Flavobacteriales; family Flavobacteriaceae; genus Flavobacterium; species Flavobacterium sp. YO64. The sequence continues at coordinate 59,987 of NZ_NRQV01000007.1, forward strand.
AACGCACTGTTATTACTATTGATGGAATGCGCATTTTTGGAGCTTGTACTGATAAAATGGATCCTATAACCTCATATGTTGAAGTTTCAAATTTATCAGAAGCTGCAGTTGCCTCTGGTCAGCAGGCAAGCTGTCATGGTGCGGCAATTGGCGGTTCTATAGATCTAAAACGTTCTGTTTTTAGTCAAAATACTTTGGGGTGGACTGGCAGTTTTAACTCAGGTTATGAAAGTAACAATCAACAAAAAATTATTGGAGGTTCATTAGGCTACAATAACGAGAAGTTTTACGCTCATGCAGATTTTATGCATCGTGATGCTGAGAATTATAAAGCCGGCGGAAACCAAAAAATTAATTTTTCTCAATTTACAAAATACAACATTGCTGCAACTGCCGGATATCTTATAAATAAGAAAAATAATCTCGAAGCTTCACTAATTTATGATAACGCAACAAATGTAGGTTATCCCGCTCTGCCAATGGATGTTTCACTGGCAAAAGCCGAAATTGTGTCTCTAAGTTATCGTTATACACCCGATTCTGGTATTATTTCAAACTGGGAAACAAAGGTTTACGGAAACAGCATAACTCATAAAATGGATGATACTAAAAGACCATCAGTTCCAATTCATATGGATATGCCGGGCTGGTCTGACACCTATGGATTTTATTCTAAACTAAAAGGGAAATATAAAATACACGATTTTACGGCAGACTTAAATGCTTTCTACAACAAATCGATTGCCGAAATGACAATGTATCCTGCTGATCCCACAGAAAATTTAATGTTCATGTACACTTGGCCTGATGTACGAACTTTTTACAACGGCTTGTCTCTTGAAGATTATATTAAAATAGCATCAGAAACTACTTTGAGAATTGGAACTTCTGTTGGATTTCATTCAAATAATGTTGCAAATGATTTCGGATTACAGAGCCTTCGTATTTTTTATCCTGAAATGGAGGCTTCAAAAAATCGTTTCTTAAAAAGTTTCTCTGCAAACTTTACTCAAAAAAAAGGCAGATTTGAATATGGTTTTGGAGGTGCTTATGCTGAAAGGGCTCCTTCGGTTTCTGAAGGTTATGGTTTTTATCTTTACAACAGCAGTGATTTTTACGACTACATTGGAAATCCATTTTTAAAGAACGAAAAAGCCCTAGAAGCCAATCTTTTACTGGGTTATAAAACAAATCAATTAAGCACAAAAATTACAGCATCATACTTTCATATTAATGATTTTATTGTAGGTCAAATTGATCCTAATATTCTGCCTATGACAATTGGAGCGTCTGGTGTAAAAAAATACGAAGCTTTAAGCTATGCCTCTATCTTTAATGCTGATTTAAATTTAGAATATTCTCTATTTGAAAACTGGCTTTTAAAAACACAGCTGGTTTATAGTTTAGGCAAAGACAATCAAGGAAACAATCTTCCTTTTATAAGTCCAATACGATACAGTGCAGGAATTGACTATAAAAAGCAAAACTTAAATTTAGGAATTTCCGCTTTGGGAAATCTTGCTCAAAAAGAATTTGCAGCAACATACGGTCAAACAAAAACGCCGGATTATTTGATTTTTAATTTCAATGCTGGATATGTGTTTCATTTCAATCAAAATTTAATAAAACTGCAAACGGGTGTCGAAAATATTTTTGATAAATATTACACCACTTTTTCAGATTGGAATAAAATTCCGCGAATGGGACGCAACGTCTTTGTCAATCTTACTTTCAGCTTTAGATAAACCTTTTTTGAACTACATTTTTCCAGTTTTACGTTTGACTTTTAAAAACAGAACATAAAAAAATAAAAATAATACAGTATGACTGGAATCATAGTTTGAAAATTTTGATGGCAATATATTTACGATATCAAAATTTACAATCAAGCATCCTAAAAACTACCAAATTCTTTAAAATCTTCAGTCTTACCAACTGCAGTATTTCTTTAGTACAGCTTGATTTTTTTTCAAAAAAACAGATTAAAAAAAATGGATAAACAATTCTTGATACAGGAAATAAACCGCCTAAAACAGCAAAAAAATGCTGTCATTCTAGCTCATTATTATCAAAATGAAGACATTCAAGATATTGCAGATTTTGTTGGCGACAGTTTAGAATTATCCAAAAAAGCACAGGCAGCCAATGCTGATGTTATTGTTTTTGCCGGAGTTCATTTTATGGCAGAAACCGCAAAAATCCTTAATCCTTCAAAAAAAGTACTCGTTCCAGATTTAAACGCCGGCTGTTCACTTGCTGATGGCTGTGATCCGAAAGATTTTAAAATATTCAAAGAAAAATATCCGGATCATGTTGTGGTAACCTACATCAATTGTTCTGCCGAAATAAAAGCGATGAGCGATCTCGTTTGCACATCATCTAATGCAAAAAAAATAATAGGATCAATTCCTCACAACAAAAAGATAATTTTTGCTCCCGATCAAAATCTGGGAAATTATCTTAAAAAAGAAACTAGGCGTGATTTGGTTCTCTGGGAAGGTTCTTGTGTGGTTCATGAAGCCTTTTCATTAGACAAATTAATTGAAATTTATATAAAAAATCCAACGGCAAAAATTGCCGCTCACCCGGAGTCGGAAAGTCATATTTTGAAAACGGCGCATTATATTGGCTCTACTTCGGGTATTATTAACTTTATTAAAACGGATCCTGCTTCCGTTTTCATCGTGGCTACGGAGGCCGGCATTCTGCATCAACTTTCAAAAACTGTACCTGATAAGACGTTGATCCCGGCCCCATCCACAGAAGACAACAGCTGTGCCTGCAGTGAATGTGCTTTTATGAAAATTAATACACTTGAAAAACTCCTGCAATGCCTAAGTAGTGAAAGTCCAGAAATTAAAATATCTGAACCTTTAAGAGTTAAAGCTCTTAAGCCAATTGAAAGAATGCTTGAATTATCATAGAACCAAAAAATAACAAAATGCTTAAAACTGACATCTTAATAATTGGCTCAGGTATTTCGGGACTTTTTCTAGCTATGAAAACAGCTCAAAAAAGACCCGATTTGTCAATTGTAATTATGACCAAAGAAAGTGCTCAAAATACTAATACACAATTAGCACAAGGCGGTATTGCGGTTGTAACCGATTTGATAAAAGACAGCTTTGACCAGCACATTAAAGATACACTGCAAGCAGGCAACGGAAGCTGTGATGAAACTATTGTAAATATGGTAATTAAGCAGGCGCCCGAAAGGTTAAAAGAACTTTTAGACATTGGAACTTCCTTTGATAAAGATGAACTCGGACAATGGAATTTGGGTTTAGAAGGCGGTCATTCTAATCATCGCATATTGCATCATAAAGACAGTTCTGGTTTAGAAATTGAAAAAAAACTTCTAAGTATTATAAAAGAACTTTCAAACATACAGTTACTCGAAAACCATCAAGTTATTGATTTGAATACCGAAAAAATCGGAGAAGAAAATCTTTGCACTGGTGCTTTTTATTATGACAAAAAAAGCAACTCTGTAAAATACATACAAACCCGAACTATTATATTGAGTACAGGCGGCTGCGGCCAGCTTTTTGAGAACACAACCAATCCTGAAATTGCCACAGGTGACGGTATTGCAATGGCTGCCCGCGCTGGGATCGAAATTGAAGACCTCCAATACATCCAGTTTCATCCCACCGCCTTGTATGCCGGCAGTAAAAATCCGTTTTTTCTAATTTCAGAAGCAGTTCGTGGTTTTGGCGCTTATGTTGTTAATGAAGATCAAAAAAGATTCCTTTTTAAATACGATTCACGAGGCGAATTAGCAACACGTGATATCGTTTCTCATGCCATTAGCAGCGAAATGCTGCATACTAATAAAAAACACGTTTATCTTGATTGTCGCCACTTAGATCCAGTCGAGTTTTACAAAGAGTTTCCTGTAATTGCAAAACAATGCAATTTAGCAGGTATAAAGCCCGAAAAAGATTTAATTCCAATTGTACCGGCAGCTCATTATCAATGCGGCGGGATAAAAGTTGATCGCAACGGTTTAACGGCAATTCAAAATCTATATGCCATAGGAGAATGCGCAAGAACTGGATTACATGGCAAAAATCGTTTAGCCTCCAATTCGCTTTTAGAAGCCTTAGTTTTTGCACATCAAGCCTCACAACAAATAGATAAAACAATACAAAATTTTGCATTTTCATCAAAAATACCTCGCCCAAAGTTTTCCGAAACAGACACAAGCACATACGAAGCTTTTGCTATTCTAAAAAAAGAACTGCAAGTATTAATTACCCTTTTTTATACCAGCGAAAATCGTGATAAAGATCAGGCATTAGAAAAAATTAAAATGCTGAAAAATACAGCGGTTTCTCTAATCGAAAAAGACAAAATCACAATTCCTTTTATTGAATTCAGCAATATGCTTATCACAGCCCTAATTATCATTAAACAATGTAAAAAAATAAAAGAACCCATTCTAACTAATTGAATGACTAAAACCTCTCAAAGAAAATGGAAATAACACCAAAAAATACAATTGGCGAAATCGTGGCAGATGATTTCAGAACAGCAGCAACTTTCTCTAAATACAGTATTGATTTTTGTTGTAAAGGACACCGCACGATCGAAGAAGTATGCAAAAGAAGAGCTATTGATGAAGAGTTATTAATTGCAGAAATTGAAAGAACACGAACAAGCGAAGCAAATCAATCGTTTGATTATAAAACCTGGCCGCTTGACTTGCTTACCGATTATATCGAAAAAACGCATCATCGTTATGTAAAAGAAAAAACGCCCGTAATATTTCAGTTTTTAAACAAACTATGTAATGTTCACGGGGAAAGACATCCAGAATTATTCGATATTAATTCTCTTTTCTCTGCATCAGCCGCAGATCTTTCGGCACATATGAGAAAAGAAGAGGTTATACTTTTTCCTTTTATCCGAAAAATGAAAACGGCTCAAATAAAAGGTGATTTTCTTGAAATGCCGCACTTTGGAACTATCGAAAACCCAATAGCAATGATGAAACAAGAACATAATACAGAAGGTGATCGTTTTAAAAAAATTGCTGCTTTGACCAACAATTACTCACCTCCTGCTGATGCTTGCAATACCTACAAAGTAACATTTGCAATGCTGGAGGAATTTGAAAACGATCTGCACAAACACATTCATATGGAAAACAATATACTGTTTCCAAAAGCTATTAGTCTCGAGAAAAAATTTGAGAAAGTTTCTTAAACATACAAAACATGGAAAAATATGTGATCAAACGTAACGGCGATTACAAACCTTTTGAAGCCTATAAAATTAAAGATGCCATTGAAAAAGCATTTCAGAGCGTAAATCTGCCAGTTGACAAAAAGATATACAAACTGGTTTCTTTAGGTCTTGAATCAAAATACTCTTGGCCGGTAGAAGAAATTCAGGACATTATAGAAAGAGTTCTTTTTGAAAATGGTTATTTTAAAACCATGCGTTCTTTTATTATCTATCGCCATACCCGAAAACTGCAGCGAGAACATATTGATGGTTTCAATGACAGTACAACGTATGTCGACAGTACACAAACTATCGAAGAATATATCAACCAATCTGATTGGCGTATTAATGCCAATGCCAATACCTCTTATTCTAATGCAGGATTGGTTAATAATACCGCAGGAAAAATAATTGCGAATTACTGGCTGGATAAAATTTACAATAAAGAAGAAGGTTTTGCACATAGAAATGGCGATTTACACATTCATGATCTCGATTGTTTAACTGGTTACTGCGCTGGTTGGAGTCTGCGTGTTTTATTAAACGAAGGATTCAACGGCGTGCGCGGTCGTGTCGAAAGCAGACCTCCATCGCATTTTAGAGAAGCGCTTGGACAAATGGCTAACTTTTTAGGAATTTTGCAAAGCGAATGGGCTGGCGCTCAAGCTTTCAGTTCATTTGATACTTATCTTGCGCCTTACGTTTTTAAGGATCAGCTTAGTTACGAGCAGATTCTAAAAGCGATTCGAAGTTTTGTTTACAACCTAAATGTGCCTGCAAGATGGGGACAATCTCCTTTTACGAATATAACTTTAGATTGGACTGCTCCTGATGATTTAAAAGAACAGATTCCTACAAGAAATAACGAACATTTATTTCTTACTGCAAATGATCCAATCCTAATAAAAAAGGCAAATGAAAGAGGAGTTACAACTCTAACGAATTTAAAATATGCCGATTTTCAAGAGGAAATGAACTTGATTAATAAGGCTTATTATACCATCATGACCGAAGGCGATGCAAATGGTCAGCCTTTTACATTCCCAATTCCTACGGTTAATATAACAGAGGATTTTGACTGGGAGGGTAAAAATGTAGATTTACTGTTTGAAAATACAGCTAAAATTGGTTCTTCATACTTTCAAAATTTCATTGGAAGCCAGTATATATTAGATGAAAATGGCAACAGAATAGAAAATCCAGAAGCTTATAAACCAAATGCTGTTAGAAGTATGTGCTGCAGACTTCAGCTTGACTTACGCGAATTATTAAAACGAGGAAACGGTTTATTTGGAAGTGCCGAAATGACTGGAAGCATTGGCGTAGTAACAATCAATATGGCCCGTTTGGGATATTTACATAAAGGGAATATTATAAAACTATTTTATCATTTAGATGAACTGCTGCAGAAAGCAAAATCGACTTTGGAGAAAAAAAGAATCTTTATTCAAAAAATGTACGATCGCGGACTTTATCCTTATACGCAGCGTTATTTGGAACATTTCAGAAATCACTTTTCAACCATCGGCGTTAACGGAATGAACGAAATGGTACTTAATTTTACTGATGGAAAACAAGATATTACCACTAATTCCGGGATTCATTTTGCAACAGAAGTTTTAGATCATATTCGATCAAGAATGAAAGAGTTCCAAGAAGAAACAGGAAACTTATATAATCTAGAAGCTACTCCTGCAGAGGGAACTACTTATCGTTTTGCAAAAGAAGATAAAAAGCGTTTTCCAGAAATTTTGCAGGCAGGTCAAAACAATAATATCTATTATACTAACAGTTCACAAATTCCAGTAGATCATACCGAAGATCCGTTTGAGGCCTTATTACTTCAGGACGAATTACAATGTAAATATACCGGCGGAACAGTACTGCATCTTTACATGCGCGAAAAAATAAGCAGTCCCGAAGCCTGTAAAAACTTTGTAAAAAAGGTATTGACAAATTTTAAACTGCCTTATATAACTGTTACACCAATTTTCAGTATCTGCCCTATTCACGGATATCTTAATGGCGAACATGAATACTGCCCAAAATGCGACGAAATTTTACTCAGCGAGAATAATCAAAAATCCGAAATATATGAAAACACAATGTCATGAAATTCTAGCACAGCAGCAAGTTAAAAGAAGCAAATGTTTAGTTTACACAAGAGTAATGGGCTATCATAGACCCGTAGAAAGTTTTAATATTGGAAAAAAAGGCGAACATCAACAGCGTACCCATTTCAAGGAATCCACTATCCAATAAGGCAGTTTACAACATTACGCCCTTTACTTTATTAGATTATCCGGATAAGACAGCCTGCATTGTATGGCTTGCAGGCTGTAATATGCGGTGTTTATATTGTTACAATCCTGATATTGTTCTTGGTAAAGGAAATACTGATTTTGAAACTGTTCTTGCATTTCTAAAAACTCGTAAAGGATTATTAGACGGTGTAGTACTAAGCGGCGGAGAATGTACCATGCATCGAAGCATAATCACTTTTATAAAAGAAATAAAAACACTAGGTTTTAAAATCAAAGTTGATACTAATGGTTCGAAACCAAATGTTCTGAGAAAACTGATTTCTGAAAAACTGATCGATTATGTTGCTTTAGATTTTAAAAGCCTTCCAGATGCCTTTAAACAGATTACAAAATCAAATCTGTTCTCAGAATTTGAAGAAAGTTTATTACTTTTAATAGCCTCTTCAATTCAGTTTGAAGTGCGCACTACAATACATTCTAATCTTATCAATAAATCTGAATTATTAAAGATGAGAACCTATCTTGAAACTCAAAATTTTGAAGGAAACTATTATATCCAGCATTTTAGAAATAATGTGCCAACACTAACATCTCTAGGTCGTTCTGATCAAAAAATGAGTAGCACCGATTTTTCTGCATCAAAAGTAAAAATTGTTTTTAGAGAATAATTTCTAAAAAACTTCGCTCTTACCTTTTACCAATCTAAAACTAAATAACTCATGAAACTGCATCATTTTCTTTTGATAATTCACCTTATCTCCGCAACAATCTGGGTGGGCGGACATCTTGTTTTAAGTATTCGATACCTTCCTTTAGCTTTAAAGCAAAAAGACCCTGCAATTATTTTAAACTACGAGAAAAAATTTGAAGTGCTAGGCATGAGCTCTCTCCTTTTACTAATTATTACAGGAATCATGATGGCGTATGATTTTGGAGTTTCTTTTGATTCTTGGTTTAGTTTTTCCAGCGGAATCGAAAAGGTAGTTTCTATAAAACTCTTATTATTACTCTTTACTTTTTTACTGGCACTCATTGCTCAATTTAGTGTAATACCAAATCTCAGCAAACATAATATCAATAAAATGGCGGTATTAATCGTAAGTGTTACTTTAATAGGTCTAACAATGCTTATTCTTGGATCAAGCGTTCGATATGGAGGCATATAATACTTAGATGCAATTTAACTGGCTCTAACTATTTTATTTAAAAAGACTGCCTTGTCCCGAATTTTTGAAATCAGTATGGGTTTTCTTTTCAAAAAAAGTTAATTGAAAGAAACTATTTTCTAATACATAGTACTCAAAGTTTGTCATTTCAACGTAAGGAGAAATCACACACGAAATTCCGTAACAAAAAGCCTCAAAGCTTTCAATTAATAAAAAATATGCAAGATGATGTTCGATTTTGAGCCGTCGATAATCTTTTCTAATCTTTTAAAGAAAACCTCACTTACCATAGGGCATCCTTGACTATTGGATATATAGTAATCCTGTTCATCATTTGGAACAGCAGAATACGAATGTAAAACGACAGCTCTTTTAGCCGCGTTACTATTAGTTTCATCAAGACCGCTTAATTTATAGGCTTTGCCAAACATTCCTTTATACGATTTACCTACAGAATATCTGCCTAACGAAGTGCATTTAGAATTGGGTTCATTACTAAATTTCAAACCTCCTTTTACAGCTGTTTCAGATCCTGATCCATTCGCCACAAGTCCTTTATCTAAAATTTTATTATTGGCTATATCATAAACAAAAAACCTATTGTACCCAGATTTGATTTTCATATCAACCAGAAAAACAATCTTATCATTGTATCCAGCCCGATTCTTTAACAATGCTTTTATTTCATCAAGTTGCTGCGTCAGTCTTGTCTCTTCAATATTTACAGTTGGCTTGTCACTTATATATTCTACAGGAGCATTAAAAAAACTTACAATAAAGAATAGCGTTAAATTGAATATTTTCATAACAGAATTAATTAAGAATACTTTTTACTTCATAACAAATGATTCAGAATGTTCTAAATCATTTTTCTCAGCAGCAAAAATAAATGTAAACCTTAATCTAAATAATCCTCAAACGTCTGAAAAACAACAAAATAAGACTTATTTCACTCGAGATCAAATAGTTCTGTTTTCAAAACTTAAAATAAGAACATAAAAAAAGGCCTCTAAAGGCCTTTAAAATAATAGTTTTTTATGTTTTTTTACCAGCCTTTTACAGCACCGCCTTTAAACTCTCGAATGGCAGCCTGTTCTACTTCTGGTGATTGAAAAGCTTGTAAAAACTGCTTTACTTTTTCTTCATTTTTATTGTCCTCGCGGCTTACAACAAGATTCACATAAGGCGAATCCTTATCTTCTACAAACAATGCATCACGAGCAGGAACTAATCCAGCCTGAGAAGCAAATGTATTATTGATAATTGCAATCGTTACATTTTGATCCTCTAAAGCACGAGGTAATTGTGGTGCTTCTAATTCTAATATTTTCAAGTTTTTAGGATTACTTACTATATCTGTTACTTTAGGTAATAAACCAATACCAGATTTAAGTTTAAGCAAACCATTTTTCTCTAAAAGCAATAATGAACGACCTCCATTTGTTGGATCATTTGGAATAATAACTGTGCTTTCGTTTTTCAATTCAGAAAGACTTTTTATTTTTTTAGAATAACCAGCAATTGGGTATACGAATGTTTTTCCAATTATTGCCAATTTATACCCACGTTGTTTAGACTGTTCGTCAAGATAAGGTTTATGCTGAAAAGCATTTGCATCAATATCTCCCTGACTCAAAGCTTCGTTTGGAATCACATAATCATTAAATGTAACGAGTTCAACTTCTAGACCGTATTTATCCTTTGCTACTTTTTGCGCCGCCTGAGCAACAGCAAATTCAGGTCCTGCTGCTACACCCACTTTGATATGATGCGGATCATTATTTTTGCTTTTTCCGCAATTCGATAAAACTAATGACAATGCTATAATTCCACCCGTTTTAAAATAACTTTTAATATTTTTCATTCGTATGTTTTTAATTTTTAATACTTAATTTTTAATTGAAATTATCTGTGGTCAAATCGTTTTGATAAAGCATCTCCAGCAAACTGAATCAGGAATACCAAAAGTACCAGTAAGGCTAATACTGAATTCATTGTTACAGCATCATAACCAATATATCCATATTGATAACCAACTTGTCCTAAACCGCCGGCGCCAACTGCACCACCCATTGCAGAATAACCCACAAGCGTAATTAATGTTATAGATGCAGCGTTTATTAATGATGGCAATGCTTCTGGAAGTAATACTTTATATACAATCTGCAAAGGAGTTGCTCCTAAAGCTCTTGCAGCTTCAATTAATCCTGATGGAAGACTTAAAAGACTGTTCTCTACCAGACGGGCAATAAACGGTGCGGCACCAATACTAAGTGGTACCAAAGCTGCGCTCACACCTATAGAAGTTCCTACGATTGCACGTGTAAACGGAATCATCCAAACGATTAAAATAATGAATGGAATAGAACGAAAAACATTTACTAAAACAGACAATATTCTATTTAAAACAGGTTGTTCTAGTATTTGATTTTTTCGGGTAAGAAAAAGTAAAATCCCTGTTGGAAGACCTAATAAAAAACCAAAAAAGCCAGACACAAATGTCATCACTATAGTTTCCAGAGTTCCCTTTAATAATAAGTCAATAATGGATTCAGACATAACCTATAATTTCTGTTTTAATATGTTTTGAAATAAAATATTCGATGGCAGCATTGTAGTTCTCACGTTTACCAGATAATTCAATCAGCATTACACCAAAATTAACATCCCCCGCTTGATCCATCTGAGCGCTGACAATTTTAAAATTAGTGTCGAAAAGCCTAGAAACTTCTGAAATAACTGGCTCATTAACTGATTTTCCAGTCATTTCAAGTCTTAGTAGTGGATTTAAATTTCCGTTATCCTCTTTTTGCAATTTTTCAAGATAAACAGCAGGAACATCAAGATGCAATGATGAAGCAATAAACTCCTTCGTTAAATCGTGTTTCGGATCTGCAAAAATTTCTCCAACACTTCCCTGCTCTATCAATTTTCCGTGACTAATTACTGCTACTTCATCGCAAATTGATTTTACAACTTCCATTTGATGTGTAATTAATAAAACCGTGATATTTAAACGACGGTTTATATCTTTCAGCAAGTTTAAAATTGATCGTGTTGTTGCAGGATCCAGTGCGCTTGTAGCTTCATCACAAAGCAAAACTTTAGGATTATTAGCTAATGTTCTCGCAATGGCAACTCTTTGTTTTTGACCGCCGGAAAGACTTGCAGGATAATCGTTTGCTTTTTCTGCTAAACCTACTAACTGAAGTAACTCTAAAACACGTGTTTTTACAACTGATTTTGAAGTGCCGACAAGTTCTAACGGAAAAGCAACATTCTCGAAAACGGTTCTAGAAGAAAGTAGATTAAAATGCTGAAAAATCATTCCTATTTGTCTTCTTTCAATTGCCAATTGAGCATTTGACAATTGCATCAAAGCTTTTCCATCTACAATAATATCCCCTGAAGTTGGTCTTTCTAAAAGATTCACACATCTTATCAGCGTACTTTTCCCTGCCCCAGAAGTTCCAATTACACCAAAAATCTTTCCTGGTGGAACTGTAAGCGAAACATCAGATAAAGCAGTTACAATCCTGTCTTTTTGATGAAAAGTTTTAGTTACATTTTTTAATTCAATCATTTTGTCTATTCAATTTTACTTAGAATATGGAAATTTTAAATAAAAAAGCCTTTCAATTAAATCATGAAAGGCTTTCAAATAAATATCATTATTTTTATATCCAAGCCAGATCAATCAATCCTACAGCAACAACACAGCACATCATCATGCTGCAGCTATAATATTTTTTTCTCTGGTTATAATTTTTCATTGGTGCGGCAAATTTAAAGAGTTATTTTGAAATAAAAAGCAAAAAACATCAAAACTTTTATTAACCTATCAAAATAATAGGTTATTCTGTTTTTCTTAAAGAAAACTACTCCTCATACATTTCCATCCATAATCTCGTTTCTTCAAGATCAAGCTCTTTTTCAATTTTTCTAAAAATCTCTTCATTAACAGATCCTCCTTTATGCATAACTTCAAGTTTCCCTCGCTCTACATTTAAAAGATCAATTTGAAGTTTTGTAAAGTCATTAAAAATTTCTCCTCCCAGCATTTTACCATTTCCAAAAAAATTAGCCGGCAGTTCCGTTTTTTGCAAACGATTAAATTTTACTTCATATTTACTTTTAATATTGTGCAGTAAATCACCATCTAATAATGAAAAATTATCTTCAATATGAGCTATAGTTTCGGACACAATTACATTTCGAATATTATATTCCTCTGCAAGTATAGAATAACGCTCAATTTTTAATTTCTTAATCACCCAAGGAAGCGTAAGACCTTGAATTACTAAAGTCGAAAGGATAACACAAAAAACCAGATAAATAATCAAATTTCGCAACGGAAATGCTTCCGTTTCATTCAGCATAAGAGGAAGTGCTAATGCTGCCGCCATAGAAACAACACCGCGCATTCCAGACCAGCCAAAAATAATCATATTGCGATAGTCAAACTCCTCTTTCTGTCTGATTCGTTTACTAAGCCATCTAGGAATCAAAGTTGCAGGAATAACCCATAAAAAACGAACCAAAATAACAACCGCACTAATAACTGCTCCCCAAATAAATAATGAAGTTCCAGAATAATTACTAATACCAGCCATAATCTGTCTTAACTGAAGTCCAATTAAAATAAAAATCAAACCGTTTAAAATATTAGTTAAAACACTCCAAATTGTCCCAGTCATAATTCGGCTTTCATGCGTAAAAATTGTACCTGATCGTGCCGATAAATAAAGTCCTGTAGCAACAACGGCCAAAACTCCGGAACCATGAAAATGCTCTGCCAGCAAATACGACGCAAATGGTGTTAGCAGCGTAAGAGTAACCTCGATTATTTCATCGCAAACAAACCGTTTATGAATATAACTCATTATAAAACCAACAACTAAACCAATTCCAATTCCAATTAGCGACATCAGCACAAAATTTAATCCTGCCTGCCACAATACAAAGTTTCCAGCTGTGATGGCTGTAAGTGCATATTTATAAGCTACTAAACCACTTGCATCGTTTACAAGGCTTTCTCCTTCAAGAATCGAAATAAGCCTCGGATTCAATCCTAAACCTTTTGTAATCGAAGTAGCAGAAACAGCATCGGGAGGAGAAACAATTGCTCCAAGCAAAAAAGCCAGCGGCCACGAAACATCATCTATGAGCATATGCGCCGCAACTGCAACCGCGAGTGTAGTAAATAAAACTAGTCCAACCGCTGCCAAAGTTATAGGTCGGATGGATTGCTTAAAATCTGACCAGCTTGTGTACCAAGCAGCATGATACAACAAAGGAGGTAAAAATATAATAAAAACAACTTCTGGACTAAGCGATATTACTGGAAGTCCTGGAAAAACGCTGATAATTACACCACAGAGAACAAGCACTATTGGAACCGGGAAATTATATCTTTTGCTTACAAGACTCAAAAAAGCGACGCCAAACAGCAACATTATAATTACGGTGACATTTTCCATTTATTACTGATTTTTAGTGGTTTTGGATTATAATTTCTAGGTGCTAAATTAAGATTTTATGATAATTAAATAAAAATATCGCAAAGAAAATCAAAGCTGAATTTTTTATCAATTATTACATTAAAGTACACAAATTGTAATAGAACTATTACACCCTTTCTACAACGTAATTTACAGATTTAAAACTCATTAATCATATTCTGCATTTAATCTAGAAAAACATTAGGATGATTTATTTTAATTTCTACATTTGCACTGTTTTTATTTAGTCTAAATAATTTTAATTAAAATCAAACCATTAAAAACCATGAATATTAACAAACTAAGAATTACCAAATTCGCATTTTCAGTATGCTTATTTTTTTCTGTACTGATTGCACAAGCGCAGCAGAACAATGGAAAAATCAAAGGGACTATTACCACATCTGATGGTGATCCCGCTTCATTTGTAAACGTTATTTTAAAAAACACCCGATTTGGAACTATAACTAATGAAGACGGAACTTTTGAATTTAATAAAGTAAAACAAGGCACATACACTATCCAAGTTTCGCTTACTGGATATGAAACCTTACAAGATGAAGTTTCAGTAACAGAAAACAATACAACTGCACTAAGCTTGCAATTAAAGGTATCCAATAAAGAATTACAAGAAGTTATTGTAACAAATAATCGAAAAAAGCTGTCTTCTAAAGAAAGTGTTTATGTAGCCCGAATGCCTCTAAAAAATCTCGAAAACCCACAAGTATATTCAGTTATAAACTCAAAAATAATCGAACAGCAGGTTTTAACCAATTTTGATGATGCTTTAAGAAGCGCAGCCGGAGTAGTTTCTGGCGGCTCCGAACCTGGAGTAAGATCAGGTTCTTATTTAAGAGGGTTTGATGAACAGGCTTTTTTTAGAGATGGAAAAATGCTTGGAAACTGGACCGAAAATGATATGGCAAATATCGAAAACATTGAAGTGATTAAAGGTCCTTCAGGAACTTTGTTTGGAGGTCATGGACGTGCTAATTACGGCGGAGTTATCAATCGTATTACCAAAAAACCGTATGAAACTTTTGGCGGAAACATTAATTACATTACCGGAAGTTACGGTTACAATCGCTTAACTGCCGACATTAATACACCGCTAAGTGATGACGGAGCTTTTCTAGGACGTGTAAATGCAGCCTATAGAAAGGAAAAAAGTTTTCAGGATTACGGCTGGGCCGAAAGTTATTTTGTAGCTCCAGCATTTACATATAATGCGAGTGAAAAACTAAAAATTGTCTTAGAAGCCGACATCTACAAAATTCAAGGAACTCAAAGACCATTTTTAAGTGCAGGAGGCATAACAAATGTAAATGAGCTGAACCCTATTCATGATTTGTCTTTTACGACAAATGAAATTATATACGAAAAAGCATCTTCTATATTTTCTGTTGATGCCATTTACAAACTAAATGATCAATGGACTTCAACCACTTCATATGGACATTCTTATAGTTTATATAATCCAAATTATATCAGTGCCAGCGTAACGGGACAAACTGTGCAGCGTTCTGTGGGAACGGCACGTTATGATATCGATTTTACAACCATTCAACAATATGTAAATGGCGATTTTAAAATTGGAAAAATGCGTAACCGTTTATTGGTTGGTGTTGATTATTTAAGAGATGACGAACTTTATGTAGGAGGTTCATCAGCTTATGACACCTTTCAATATACTGCAATTGCACCTTATCTCTCTAAACAAGATTTTGACAAGGCTATCGAAGCCAGCACATTCTGGACCGGCGGATATGTAAACGATCGTTACAGTGCTTATTTTTCAAACGTGTTAGACATTCTGCCACAGCTGCACTTAATGACAAGTCTTCGTTATGAATATTCTAAAGAAGTATCTCCCAGCGCAACAGTTCCAAATGCTAAAAATCCAGATGCTTCATACAATCAAGGTGCATGGACACCAAAATTTGGACTAGTTTATGAAATTCTTCCTGATCAATTATCGGTATTTGGAAATTATCTGGGCGGAAATAAAAACATCAACAGTTTCTTGAAAGATGACGGAAATGGAAATGGAGTTATGCAAAAAGCTGATCCTGAAAAAGCAACACAATGGGAACTGGGTATTAAATCGAGTTTATTTCAGAATCGCTTAACCTTGATGGCCAGCTATTTTGATATTAAAGTTG
Organism: Flavobacterium sp. YO64; assembly: GCF_004119505.1. Classification (NCBI taxonomy): domain Bacteria; kingdom Pseudomonadati; phylum Bacteroidota; class Flavobacteriia; order Flavobacteriales; family Flavobacteriaceae; genus Flavobacterium; species Flavobacterium sp. YO64. The sequence goes on from NZ_NRQV01000007.1 coordinate 76,312, forward strand.
ATAATAAACTGCGAATGGATCCAAACAATCAGTTATTTAGCTTACAAGACGGAACTCAGGCAAATAAAGGTTTTGAACTGGAATTATTTGCCAGTCCAATTACTGGATTAGATATTATGCTAGGATATGCAAATCTTGATGCTACTTTCTTGAACGGAACTGATGCAGGAAAACATGTTGCTTATACTCCAAAAAATACCATTAATTACTGGATAAGTTATACGGCAAAACAAGGAAAAACAAAAGGTCTTGGAATTGGTTTCGGCGGGAATTATAGAGATAATAGTTTTTTAAGTTCATCAAATGATGTAACCATTTCAAGTGTACATCTTTTAAGCGCTTCTGTATTCTACGAGAAAGCTAAATATCGATTTGCTATTAAAGCTGATAATCTTACTGATGAAGTATATTGGGGAGATTACTTCAATCCGCAGTCACCTAGAACCATTAAAGCTTCTTTGGCTATTAAATTTTAAAATTAGTTGTGAATTAGTTAGTTGTGAAAATCTCCAGAATCGCTGCCTGATTTTGGAGATTTTCTATTTTATATCCTTTGAATTTATTGACTTATATCAAACTTTTACATTACAAACAACTTTAGATTTGCTGATTCCATTATTTCTAAAACAATTTCAAAATACAGTAAAATGATTAGTACAGAATTAAGTCCGTTAGTGCAATTTGGAATGACAAGCAAAGAACGTGTAGAAAATGCTTTAGAACAGCTTAAAAGCGGAAAAGGAATTATTGTAACCGATGATGAAAATCGCGAAAACGAAGGCGATTTAATCTTTTCGGCCGAACATATTACAGTAAAAGACATGGCACTTATGATTCGCGAATGCAGCGGAATTGTTTGTCTTTGCCTTCCGAATGAAAAAGCAGATCAATTAAATCTTCCTTACATGGTAAAAGAAAACACCAGCAGTTTTCAAACGCCTTTTACCATTACAATTGAAGCAAAAAACGGTGTCACAACAGGAGTTTCTGCTGCTGATAGAATTACAACAATTAAAACGGCTGTTGCGCAAAATGCAAAACCCGAAGACTTAGCTAGACCAGGACATATATTTCCGCTTCGTTCCAAAGATAATGGAGTTCTAGAACGAAATGGCCACACTGAGGGAAGTGTAGATTTAATGAAATTAGCCAATTTAAAACCTGAAGCTGTTTTATGTGAATTAATGAATGAAGACGGCAGCATGGCAAAACTTGACAAAATCGTTAGCTTTGCACAACAGCATGATTTAGTAGTTCTATCGATAGAAGATATTATCTATTACCGTAAATTCGTGCGAGATTACAACTAAAATGATATACGAACAGCTTGGCAATTATATTAGAAAAAGCATTGCTATTTCTGATGAAGATTTAAAAACGATATTCTCCTATTTTAAGCCTTTAAAGAAAAACAAAAATGAGATACTGCTCGAACAAGGACAAACTAGTCAGCAGACTTTTTTTGTTGGTAAAGGCTGTGTCCGAATCTTTTTTATTAATGAAGAAGGAAAAGACGCCACTCGATATATTGCTTTCGAAAATCAATTTGCCACAGCTTTAGTTAGTTTTATTACTAAAATGCCTGCCGTAGAAAATATTCAGGTAATCGAAAAATCTGAATTGCTTGCGATAACACATGAAGATTTCAATCATTTGATGAAAATCATTCCGCAATGGAGGGAATTTTACAGTAATTATTTAGAGAAAGCGTATGTAAATAATGCCAATCGATTAATGTCGTTTACCACTATGGATGCCTTGGAGAGATATAATCAGCTTTTAAAAATCAATCCAACTATTGTCAAAAGGCTTCCAAATAAAATTGTAGCATCGTATATCAATATTTCGCAGGAAACTTTGAGCAGATTGAAGTCTAAAGTTTAGTTTTTAATTTAAACACCTAGTCCCAATTTTTTTCTCGTTTTTGTCATTTCGACGTAAGGAGAAATCTCCACCAGTAACTCCGCCACAGTAAACCAATCTTTGTAGAGTTTCTCGTGGAGATTTCTCCTTACGTCGAAATGACAAATAGCAACGTTTTATTGCTACACTAAACTTTCTGGAGCTTCTGTCGAAGCCATTGATAAATAAATATGAACAAAAAAGCCGAATCTTAATTTTAGATTCGGCTTTTGATATTTATGATTCGCAGCTGCTGCAACTAACCAAACTTGTTACTAATTCTTTAGAAACACTTTGGCTTCTTTGGTAGTACAAACTCTTTACTCCCAACTGCCACGCTTCTATCATTAAACGGTTTACTTCTTTAATTGGAAGTTCTGCTGGAATATTAAGATTCAAGCTCTGCCCTTGATCTACAAATTTCTGACGAATTGCTGCCTGCTGTACAATTTCAAGCTGACTGATTTCTTTAAACGTTTTAAAAACATCTTTTTCAGCTTGAGAAAGCTGTGACATATGCTGAACACTTCCGCCATTTAGCATAATTTCTCTCCAAACTTCTTCGTTATCTAAACCTTTTTCTTCAAGCAGCTTTTTCAGATATTTATTTTTACGCATAAAATTACCTTTGCTTAAACCTGCTTTATAATAATTACTGCTAAAAGGTTCAATTCCTGGAGAAGTCTGTCCTAAAATCGCTGATGATGATGTTGTGGGAGCAATTGCCATTGTTGTTGTATTACGTTTTCCGTAACCTTTTAACAATTCTGGTTCACCATAAATTCTAGCCAATTCCTGCGTTGCTTTATCTGCTTTATCACTTATATGTTTGAAAATTTCTGTCGTTTTCATTTTAGCTTCCATTCCTTCAAACGGAATCATATTTTTCTGCAAATACGAATGCCATCCTAAAACACCAAGTCCAAGCGCACGGTGTCTTTTTGCAAATTTATTTGCTGCAGAAAGGTAATAGTTCCCTTCTGTCTTTTCGATGAATTCCTGCAAAACAGCATCCAAGAAAAATATCGCCAATTTTACAGCTTCAGTATCTTTCCATTCTTCATAAAGCTCTAAATTCATTGAGGATAAACAACAAATAAATGATTCGTCGCTTGTTGACGGAAGCATAATTTCGCTGCATAAATTACTAGCGTTAATTCTTAGATTCTTGTCTTTATAAACTTGTGGTTTGCTTTTATTTACATTATCACTAAAGAAAATATACGGCAGTCCTTTTTGCTGGCGGCTTTCTAAAACTTTTGCCCAGATTTGTCTCTTATCGCTGTCACCGTCAATCATTTCCTGCATCCAATAATCAGGAACACAAATTCCAGTAAACAAATTCTGAATAGGATTTCCGATACTTTTAATTTTCAAGAATTCCTCAATATCCGGGTGATCAATATCTAAATATGCAGCAAATGCGCCACGACGTACTCCACCTTGTGAAATCGTATCCATTGCAGTATCAAAAAGCTTCATGAAACTTACTGCCCCGCTACTTTTTCCGTTATCTGTTACAGCACTTCCGCGTTCACGCAGTTCACCAAAATAACCAGAAGTTCCTCCTCCAATTTTGGTTTGCATAATCACTTCGCCCAGTTTATGCGTAATTCCTTCAATTTTATCTGGAACGTGTACATTAAAACAAGAAATTGGAAGTCCTCTTTCGGTTCCCATATTTGCCCAAACCGGCGAACTAATACTCATCCAGCCACGTTCTATCATTTCAACAAAAGATTCTTTTAACTCCGGTTTATAAAGTCTTCTAGCCGCTGCAGTACATATTCTGTCAATTGCGCCTTCAACAGTTTCTCCTTTTAAAAGATAACCACGATTTAAAATTTGTTCACTCTCTGAGTTCTTCCACCACATTTTAGATCCATTTTCATTTTGCGGAAGATCATTTACTTCATTTATGTCTATTGTATTCATATGTATTTTTGCTTTTAGAAAAGATCGTTTGCCGTTATACTTTTGTCGTGTTTTGTATATTCTACAGGACGTTTAGCAAAAAAATCATCCAAACTGTTAGCAAAAACTTCTTCTTCAAACCAAGCCAAAGCTTTGTAATCTTCCACTTTTACATCAAATATGGTCGGAATATTAATTTGTTTTAAACTTTCATCAATTCTAAATTTCATGAAGTTGACTAAATCGCCTTTTTTGATGCTCTCAATCTCACCTTCTTCAAATATCCAATCTAAAATATCTGCTTCAACTGCAATTGAATCTTTTACTGTTTCTCTAACAAGAGTTAAAGTTGCTTCGTCAAAATAATCAGGAAACTCCTCTCTAATTTTATTGATGATATAAATTCCGCCGTTAGCATGAATTTGCTCATCGATTGAAGTCCACGCGATAATATTGCTCACATTTTTCATGTAACCTTTAAATCGTGTAAATGAAAGCAAAATTGCAAACTGACTGAAAAGTGAAACGTTCTCGATTAGAATACTGAATAATATCAGCGAAACCATATATTTTCTGTTGTCTTGCGAACGAGTATCTTTAAGTACATCTGACAAATATTCTACACGTCGACGAATAACTGGAACGTCTAAAAGTTTCTCAAATTCATCATTGTATCCTAACACTTCAAGCAGGCGGGAATATGCCTCTGAATGTCTGAATTCACATTCTGCAAAAGTACTTCCTAAACCATTAAATTCAGGTTTTGGGAAGTGCTCATAAATATTTCCCCAAAAGCTTTTTACGGCTACCTCAATTTGAGCAATAGCCAATAAACTATTTTTTACTGCAGTTTTTTCTGCTGATGTTAAATGCGCATGAAAGTCTTGAGTATCAGCAGTAAAATCAACTTCTGTATGAACCCAATACGCTTTATTTATAGCTTCGGTAAATTGTAAAACCTCTGGATATTCAAAAGGCTTATAATTGACTCTTTTATCAAATATAGACATAATATATACTATTTAAGTGGTGACTAAAAAAAGATAAAAAACGAAAGTCTAGAAGTGGTAATTACTTTATTTTTTATACTTACAAAATTAACCCACAGTTCCATTTTTGACCAAAGATTGATGTTAAAAAACCAATCAATTATCAACAGCCAAAAGCAGCCCAAAAAAGTGGTAAAAAAACTACTTATCAACAGGTGCATAATTTTCAGTACTTGCTGAACTATCAGCTATTTATACTAAATCTAAATAGAGTTGTCAACAATTAAAACTGAAATAATACCAAATTTTCAAAAACACTTATCAACAGCTAACTTCAAATTTTACCTCTAAAATCTGTTATTTAATAAAACACAAACGTCAATAATTCATAAAAAAAGCCTGTCCCTTTTTCAAACTAAAAATCAAAAAAAGCAATCTACATTATAAAAAAAACAAAACATAAAAAACTATTTATCAAGAACTTAAGCAACTAAAAACCAAAAACCTCTAGATCTCTTTAAACCAAAATATAATATTGATATCTAAGCTTTCTAAAAAAGATAATCCACGGTTTTACAAAAGCGTCTAAAAAGGCAACATTAAAAAATCATTAGAATTATTTTTTTTGACAGCAATAAAACTTGATTTAAAACTATAAATCTTTACATTTGTCCTTTATTTTTATTTATTCTAAATAGATCATTATCCCCATATATAAAGGGACGTTAAACAACAATAATAAATTATGAAAAAGAATCTTTTTATTTCATTGGCTTTAACAGCTGTTTTGTTTGTTAATGCACAGCAAAAAAACACTTTACTAGAGCAATCTTTCTGGAAAAACTCACCTGATGTAACTGTAGTAAAAGCAGAAATAGCAAAAGGCAGCAATCCTGCAGAAGCAAATGCAAATGCTTTTGATGTTACTACTTTAGCTATTAACAATGATGCTCCTATTGCAACCATCAAATTCTTGCTGGATCAATCTGGGAATCCAATAAATAAAATGACTCATGATAACCGTATTTACCTGCATTGGGCTGCTTATAGAGGTAATACAGAATTAGTACAATATTTAATTGCAAAAGGTTCTGATGTAAATTATGAAGACAGTCATGGCACAACTCCTGTAGATTTTGCAGCATCTAATGGTCAATCTGATCCTGCTTTGTACGAAGCTTTTTTTAAAGCTGGAGTTAATCCGAAGAAAAAATACCAAGGCGGTGCTAACTTATTACTTTTAGCAATTCCTGCTGATAAAAATTTAAAAGCAGCGGAGTACTTTACTACTAAAGGAATGTCTCTTAAAGATGTTGATAACGACGGAAACACTGCTTTTACATATGCAGCAAGAACTGGAAATATTGATCTTTTAAAGAAACTTTTGGCAAAAGGTGTAAAACCAACTGACAATGCTTTGCTTTTTGCAGCACAAGGAAGTCGTAGAGAATCAAATACGCTGGAAACTTATAAATATTTAGTTGAAGAAGTAAAAATTAAACCTACAGCAGAAAACAAATCAGGCGAAAATGTACTTCATTTCTTGGCTGGAAAACCAAATCAAACTGAAATTGTAAAATACTTTTTAAGTAAAGGTGCTGATGCAAATAAAGCGAATAAAGAAGGTACAACACCATTAATGATTGCTGCTTCGGCAAAAGATACTTCTGTATTAGAATTATTACTTCCGCTTGCAAAAAATGTAAATTCTCAAAACCTAAAAGGAGAATCCGCTTTAACTTTTGCGGTACGTTCAGGAACTCCTGAAGCTGTATCTTTATTATTGAGCAAAGGTGCTGATGTAAATGTTACTGATAAAGATGGAAATAATTTAGGTGTTTATCTTGTTCAATCTTACAGACCAGCTGGAAGAGACAGAGAAGCTGGACCAAAACAAGATCCTTTTGACGCCAAAGCAAAATTACTTCAAGATAAAGGATTAAATTTAGCTGCTGCCCAAAAAGACGGTAACACTTTATATCATTTAGCAATTCCAAAAAATGATATTTCTCTTCTTAAAAAAATAACGGACTTAAAAGTTGATGTCAATGCTAAAAACAAAGACGGCTTAACAGCATTACATAGAGCTGCCATGGTTGCAAAAGACGATTCTATTCTAAAATATCTTGTTTCTGCAGGTGCTAAAAAAGAGGTAACCACAGAATTTGATGAAAGCGCTTACGCATTAGCAAAAGAAAACGAGTCGCTTACAAAAAACAACGTCTCAGTAGAATTTTTAAAATAACCCTTAAAAGTTTTCAGTTTTGAGTTGTAAGTTTGCGTATAGATTTATTTTTTATATCAAACAGAACTCAAAACTCAAAACTTATAATTCATAACTTATAACAACTCATATTTCAATGAAATCAATACTTAAAATCGCTCTTACAGGCGCTCTTATCTGCCTAATTTCATTTCAGGCAAACGCACAAACAAGCAAATACAAATGCATGCTTCAAATGGCTAATTATATGGGCGAAGGAGCTTATATTGTGGTATCACTTGTTAATGCTAACGGCGACTACGAAAAAACTCTTTATGTAATGGGAGATGATAAAAAATGGTACAAATCGTTAAAAGAATGGAATAAGTTTCAAACTAAGAAAAACGAAGATATCAGTGCCAAAACAGGTGCTTCTGTAACTGGCGGAGATCGAAGCATAACAACAATAGAAATTGACAATTCTAAAATAAACAAAGGTTACAAACTAAGATTTGAATCAGCTGTTGAAGATCAAAAATACTATGTAAGCGATCTTGAAATTCCTCTTACTACTGAAGGTTTAGCCGCAAAAACAGATGGTAAAGGTTATATCAGATACGTTCGACTAAATAAAATATAATTTATTCAAGCATTTAATTTGCTTGAAATTCAAGCTTTGTCAAGGTTTTCAAACTTTGGCAAAGCTTAAAACATTTGATTACATTTCAATAGATTACACTCAATGACTCTTTCATTCTGGCGTTACGCACATTTGGCCTTGGCCCTATTTTCTTCGATATTTCTGCTTTTAGCTTCTGTAACAGGTATTATTCTTGCCGTTGATGCTCTGCAGGAAAAAACACTTCCGTACAAAGTCGAAAATTTTGATGCGATAACCTTGGAGCAAACGCTGCCAGCATTAAAAAAAATATATCCTGAAATTACAGAATTAAGTGTCGATTATAATCAATTTGTTACACTTCAGGCAATTGATGAAGATGGAAATGATATTAACGCTTACATTGACCCAAGAACAGGTAAAACTTTAGGAACACCTGCAAAAAAAAGCGAATTTATTCAATGGATAACTGCTTTTCATCGTTCTTTAAACCTGCATGAAGCAGGGCGTTTTTTTGTTGGTGTTATTTCTTTTCTATTAGTGCTTATTTCTATTTCGGGCTTTGCTCTTGTTTTGAATAGACAAAGAGGAATTCGTAATTTTTTCTCCAAAGTCATTAAAGAATACTTCGCACAGTATTACCATGTTGTTTTAGGGCGATTGACTTTAATTCCGATTTTGATCATCGCATTAACAGGAACTTATTTAACGCTTGAAAGATTCAACTTCTTCATGGGCGATGAAAAAGCCAAACCTGTAAAAACGGAACTTTCGGCAGAAGCCAAAAAAACTTCAATCTTTAAAAGCACACTTCTTTCAGATGTAAAGAAAATCGAATTTCCTTTTACTGATGATCCAGAAGAGTTTTATATTATACAATTAAAAAATAAAGAGATTGAAGTAAATCAAGTTACAGGAACTGTCGTTACTGAGAAACAGTCGCCAATTACTGCTCAATTTGCCGCTTTAAGTCTTGATCTTCATACAGGAAGAATTAATGCTGTTTGGGCTGTAATATTGGCCATTGCTTGTATTAATATTCTTTTCTTTATTTATTCGGGTTTTGCGATTACTTTAAAACGCAGATCAAGCCGAATCAAAAACAAATTCAAAGCACACGAAAGCAATTACATACTTTTAGTAGGTTCTGAAAACGGAAGCTCTTTTAGATTTGCAAATGCAATTCATAAACAATTAATAGATCAAGGTCAAAAAGCTTTTATTACAGAATTGAATAGTTTTTCGGTTTATCCAAAAGCAGAACATATTATAGTTTTCTCTTCAACACATGGTTTAGGAGATCCGCCGTCAAACGGAAGCAAATTTAAAGCCTTGCTGCAAAAGCAAAATCAAGAACAGAAAATTAAGTTTTCAGTAGTTGGTTTTGGTTCTACTGCTTATCCTGATTTTTGCAAATTTGCTGTTGAAATCGATCAGCTTTTAGAAAATCAAAACTGGACAGAACGTGTTTTAGAAATACAGACTGTGAATGATAAATCGGCTGTTGAATTTGTAAACTGGGTAAAATTATGGAGCGCCAAAACTGGAATTTCTTTAGCCACAACACCTTCTTTATACAATCATGTTCCAAAAGGTTTGCAGAAATTAATGGTTTTAGATAAAACTGCAATTTCTGAGGAAGAACATACTTTTCTTGTAACATTACGTGCTAATATGCGCGCCAAATTTAACTCTGGAGATTTATTAGCCATTTATCCTGCTAATGACACACGAGAACGCCTCTACTCGATTGGAAATCATTCTGGAAATGTACAATTAGTTGTAAAACTGCATCCACACGGATTGGGTTCTGGTTACCTAAATAATCTTACTCCGGGAAATGTAATTAAAGCTAGAATTATCAATAATAAAGCTTTTCATTTTCCGACAAAAGCTCCAAAAGCAGCTTTAATTTCAAACGGAACTGGTATTGCTCCTTTTCTAGGAATGATCGAGCAAAACAAGAAAAAAACCGAAACGCATTTGTATTGCGGTTTTAGAATGGAAACAGAAACTGTAACGGGTTACAAAAAGTTTACAGATGAAATGATTGAGAAACAAAAGCTGTCAAGTTTTCATTTGGCTTTTTCACGAGAAGCTGAACATATTTATGTAATGGATCTTATAAAAAGAGACGCTGCATTTTTTATAGATTTACTAAAACAAGGCGGCGTTATTATGATTTGCGGTTCACTTGCCATGCAAAAAGATGTTGAAACTATTCTTGATGAATTGTGTCTGGTAAATGGAACCGAAAATCTCATGCATTATAAAAATAACGGACAATTATTAACGGATTGCTATTAGATTGTAGATTCTTAGTACTTCATTATTGTTTTTATAAATAGTGCTCCACAGCAACTTTTAATATAAAATTTTTATCAAAAAAGATTTTTCATGCTTAGAAAAAACGGGAACATATATTTAATTCTTTTTGTCCTAATATGTGGTTTATCAGCACATTCGCAGGTTTTGAGAAAAAGAACTACACTGCTTATGGGCGGTCGTTTTGATATTAGTATTGTTGCCAAAGATTCTCTAACTGCCGAAGAAAATATAACCGAAGTAATTGCCGAAATTACCCGAATTGAGAATTTAATCTCAGATTGGAAATCAACCTCACAAGTTTCTGAAGTCAATCAAAATGCAGGAATTAAACCAATTATAGTAAATCGAGAAGTTTTTGAACTAACGCAAAGAGCAATCAAATTTTCTGAAATAACAAATGGCGGCTTTGACGTAAGTTTTGCTGCGATGGATCGAATTTGGAAATTTGACGGATCAATGACCGAAATGCCTTCGGCGGAAGCCATAAAAAAATCTGTAGAAAAAGTTGGTTACAAAAACATTATTCTAGACAGTGTGCAATCGACTATTTTTCTAAAATTAAAGGGAATGAAAATTGGTTTTGGCGCTTTAGGCGAAGGCTACGCTACCGATAAATGCCGCACAATGATGCTTGAAAAAGGCATTAAAGCCGGTATTATTAATGGTTCTGGAGATATGAGTACTTGGGGAAAACAACCTAATGGTCAAGACTGGAAAATAGGTATTACAAATCCTTTTAAACCCGAAAAACTCTTGGCAGTTGTGCCTTTAAATCAAGGTGCTGTAACTACTTCCGGCAGTTATGAAAAGTTTGTTGTTTTTAATGGTAAACGATATTCTCACATTATAAATCCTGCAACTGGTTATCCTGTAACTGGATTATGCAGTGTTACCATCTTTGGCCCAAATGCAGAAACTGCAAACGGATTAAGCACTTCATTAATGGTATTAGGTCAGAAGGACGGTCTGCTCTTGTTACAAAAATTTCCAGAATACAGCTGCCTTATGATTACGGACAACGGAAAAGTGATCAAATCGAAGAACTTCAACATTAAACATTTCAAGGCAAAACTTTAAGGATAGTCTCTAATTTTAAAAGATTAAAACATTCGATTATTGATACTTTTTAACTTTCTTTCTCGTTTTATCTGTTCTATTTTGCCAAATACAAAACAAGTAAAAAACTAATAACAAGACACTTACATTTTACCTTAAGGCCTTTGTTTTCTTGTTTTTCCAACATTAGAAACTCTAATTCTATTCTAATGATTTTCTAATGTAAATCTAATGATTTTCTAATTCGTTTATTTAGATTAAATTTAAATAAACTCATAAGTTTGCTGCACAATTTATTTACTACACGCAGTTATGAGGTTTATTTATTTTATCTTTTTCATGGTAACAATTACCGGATGGTCACAAACCGGAACGATTACAGGAAAAGTGACATTTGGCAAACATGAAACAGCTTTTGGAGCAACAGTATTAGTTTCAGGAACACAAAAATTCGCTATTGTTGACAATGACGGTAAATTTCAAATCAAAGGTCTTCCTTTTAAAAAATACACTTTAGAAGTTTCTTCACTAGAAGCAAATACAAAAATGATCGAAGTTCATTTGAATCATTCTTCACATCAAGTTGCAATTACATTAGAGAAAAAAAATGATACTAAACATTTAAATGAAGTAGTAATTACTAAAAAGACAGCTAAAAAAGAAATTATAGATAAAGGTTTTTCTGTAAACGTAATCGAAACGCAAGAAGCAGCAAAAAGAAACATTCAAACTAATGATTTATTAGCACAATCGGTTGGTGTTCGTGTTCGACAAAACGGAGGTTTAGGTTCAAGTGTAAATTATAACCTAAACGGAATGACGGGTAATTCAATCCGAATATTTATTGATGGTATTCCAATTTCAACTTACGGTTCCTCATTTAGTTTAAACAGTATCCCGCCAGCATTAATTGAACGTATTGAAGTTTACAAAGGTGTTGTTCCAGCATATTTGGCAGATGACGCTTTAGGCGGTGCAATTAATGTAATACTAAAAAAAGGAGCTAAAAACACCCTAAACGCATCTATATCTTATGGTTCATTTAATACGATTCAATCTAATTTTAACACTACTTATCGAGATAAAAATGGTTTTACTTTAAAAGGTTCCGGCTTTTATAATTACTCTGATAATGACTATGAAATTTGGGGAAAGTTTGCCTATAACATTTTATCAAACGGACAAAAAACACCTATTAAAGCAAAACGTTTTGAAGATGCTTACCGTTCTTATGGAGGTCGAATTGAAGCGGGTTTTACAAACGTTAATTGGGCAGATACGTTCTTGATAGGTTTTAATACTTCTGATGATTATAATGAAATTCAGCACGGACAGGCAATGTCAAGACCTTATAAAGGTCGATTTACCGAGTCTGATGCCAAAGTAATAAGCATTAATTACAGTAAGAAAGATTTTCTTGTAAAAGGACTTGAGTTTACAGTTAATTCTGTTTTCAGCCAAAGAAACGAAGTACTGAGCGATACGGTCAAATGGAATTACAACTGGTTTAATGAAAAAACATTGGGGCTTCGCGGTGAACCTATTTTATCACCTTACGGAGCGCAACAAGGCGCACCTACTATCTTGCATATCAACAGTAAAATTTTTAGCACCAGAGGAGGTTTAAATTATTCGCTGAATGAGAATCATAAGTTTGTATTCAGCAGTATGCTTTACTCTTTTGAGCGAGACGATTATGACGAAATGAAATCTGAACTGGAAAGGAATTTTCAGCAAAAACGAGACCTTGAAAAAAGCGTTTTATCATTAGCTTACGAACTAGAAGCGTTTAATTCTCGATTAAGAACCAGCTTATTTGGAAAAAGATACAATCAAAAAACAGAACAAAGAACACCAGTAATAGTTAATTCTGGAGAGCAAACCACTATTCAAGAAAAATTAGAAAAGAACAATACCACTTTTTACGGTTACGGATTAGCTTCATCTTATTTTATTTTTCCGAAAATGATGTTTAATTTATCTGCAGAAAGAGCAATAAGACTTCCTTCAGAAGGTGAAATCTTTGGTAATCCTAGTGAAAATCAAACACCAAATAGTGGATTAAGACCAGAACAAAGTGATAACTTAAATATAGGCTTACGATTTGGGCCGTATAAAATTAACAATCATAAATTTAGTTTTAACGGTTCTGGGTTTTGGAGAAATTCTAAAGATAAAATTATACTTGCATTTAGTAATCGTGTAAATGAAGCCTTGCAGACATCTCCATTTGTAAATTTAGGAACAGCGCAATCTTTGGGTTATGAATTTTCGGCTGAATACTCTAATAATAACAGATTGTTTGTATCGATGAATATGTCGAAATTTAATTCACTGTATAAAACGAAATACGATGAGAAAGGACTGTTGTTAGAATACTACAATCAGCAATTACCAAATGAGCCGTATTTTACTGTAAATGGTAATATTCAATATAATTTTAAAGACATCCTGCAAAAAAATTCAGAATTAAATCTCTATTACAATGCAGGTTATGTAGGTGCATTTTATACAACATGGCAAGAAAGTGAAAACGATCAAACACCAAATCAATTTCCGCAGGATTTAGGGATAACTTATACATTTCCAAACAAGAAATTTATAGCAAGTTTTGATATCAAAAACCTTACAAATGTTCAGGTCTACGACAACTTTGCTGTTCAAAAACCTGGAAGAGGTTTCTACTTAAAATTAAATTACACTCTCAATAAATTTTAGTAAATAATTAATTTTTTAATACACATAGATATGAAAAAAAGTACATTTAAACTACTTGCATGTGGATTGGTTTTAACCACATTTGCCCTTACTACAAGCTGCAGCAGTGATGATAATAAAGAGGGACCATCTGTATTGCCTCCAGTTACTGAAAACCGATGGATAACGGTTGCAGGAGCTTTAATGCAAACGATTCCTGGAGACGGAAACGGTGGTACAAGAATTTTTTCTGTTAGCAAAGAAGATGCAAAGAACCCAAACATTTCTATTAATGCTTTTGATAATGGTGAGCCTGTACAATCAACAAGAACAGCTCGTTTACAATCGTCTGTAGATGGAAGCACACTTTTTAATATTACCTATAGTGGTGCTAATGGTGGTGAATTCATGACTTACAAAGTTAATGGAGGAAAAAGCTTTACACAATCAGGAACAACAGTAAATATCTCTCAATATGCAGGAATAACTCCTAGATGGGTAAAACTTTTTGACGGTGATAAAACTGGTGTAGCAGTAAACGTAACTACTCCTACAGTTATTACACAAACAGATGGAAAAACATATAAATATACAAGAGGTTCTGCAACCGTTTTAAGCCTTGATTTACAAAAGTTCTTAATTTCTGATTACAGACAATATGAAATTGCATTAACTGCAGCTGAAGAAGCTTTAGGTCACCATATTTTCCGTTTAGATGCACCAACATTAAACAAAGCAGGAAACAAATTAATCATTGGAACTTGGATGCGTAAAACGAATCCTTCTACAGGATTGGTCGAAAGTGATTATGAGCGTTTAGGATCTAAATCTGTTGTTGTTGATTATCCTTCATTACAAAACCCTAAAGTAATTACTTCGACAGTTGGTTTTGGAGATACAAGCGGATACAGAAGTTTCAACAGTTTTGTAGCAAATGATGGAAACATCTACCAAGCAACTCAAAGAGATACTAAAAAAGGTTCTTATATCTTAAAAATCAACCAAAGCAATGAATACGACAACTCTTATGTTTTCAGTTTAGACACTGCCCTTGGAGTTAAAGGTTCTTATATTGATGCATGGAGATACGTAGGAAACGGAATTGCTTATGCTGTTTATACTTATGAAGGTACAAACCAAGGTTATGTAGCGAGAATCGACCTTAATACAAAAACTGCTAAACTAGTTGAAGGTATTGCTTATGATACAGCTTTAGATTTTGGTCAATACCAAGGTTTTGTAGTTGACGGAAATGAAATATACATTGCAGTTACACCAGTTGGTAAAGATGGAAATATTTACATTATTAATGCTGCAACAGGTGCTGTTACAAAAGGTGCAAAATTGGTTAACAAAGCAGGAAACCACTACATTGGTGTTTTCTAAGAACGATAACTTGAGTTATAGCGATAATTCTTGATTTTTTTTTAAATGGTAAATATTCCGCTCCTATTTTGGGGCGGAATATTTTTTTATACAAGAATTTGATTCAAATATATTTGTTTAAAGAACATAACATTAATTCATTACTTTTACTTTAAGACGTTAAAATCTAGACATGAAAAAACCAATTCTTTACATACTGCTTATTTTTGCTTTTTGCAGCTGTCAAAACAAAAAAGAGAAAACCAGCATAGCCTCTGGGCAAATTAAAGATATCAACGAAATTGTAGAAGCAATTATAATTCAAGATAGTTTAGATGTTTTTTCTAAAAGTGAAGATTCAACTGCTTTTTGCAGTGAACTTAGAAAGCTTAAAATACATATTCCACAGAAAAAAAACAGCGAAGATTTTATACTACTTCCTCCTCTCTCTGGCGGTATATATATTACTCAATTGGCACCTAGTAAAATAAAAGGGCAAACTTTTTTCTCCTCTAAAGATTCTTTGTATCTGTTAGAACAAAATTCAAATCCAGATAAACTAAAAATTGGAAAATCTATCGTTGAAAAATTAAACACAACTACAATTGAAAAAACCAAAATTAGACGTAAAAATAGGCAACGATCAAGATTTTATGAAATGACGATACCTATTTTCTCCGCTGACAAACAAAATGCATATGTCGAATTAGATTACGAATGTGGTGGTTTATGCGGAAGTGGGCAAGCCATATATTTGAAAAAAATAAACGGTAAATGGAAAATAATTGTACAATGGCAAAGTTGGATAAGTTAGTTCAAAAAAATATAAGTTATGTAAGTTCAATTAAGCCAAAACTTAAAACAACCTACATAACTTATATGGTTCACTAACTTTGCGAGAGAGCGTTTACTGTACCTTTACTTCAATAACAGAAACTGGTAAACTGCCTGTAGCAGCCTTCAACTGAATATTTTCTTTCTTACCATTCGACTGAATTATAGCAATACATTTTCCGCTGAATAACTTGCAGGAATTAGCTTTAAAAGAATCTAAATTGGCCTGATAACCATTATCGACTCCAACCAATTTTCCACCGCCAGTCACTTCAAAATTAATTAAATCTGTTGCGTTTGGTAATAAATTTCCAGCTGCATCAACTGTAGAAACGGTTACATAAACCAAATCGTAAGTGTCATTTTTGATTATTGTTTTGTCTGCTTTTAAATCAATTTTAGAAGCATCTCCCGCTGTGTGAATTTCTTTTTCTAAAACTACTTTTCCGTTCTTTCTTGAAATTGCCTTTAAAGTTCCTGGTTCGAACTTCACTTTCCATGAAATATGCAAATCATCATTTTGTTTTGATTGCTTTCCAAGAGATTTTCCGTTTAAGAATAATTCCACTTCATCAGCATTATTGTAATACGCCCAAACTTCAACTTCCTGATCTTTTTTCCAATTCCAATGCGGAAAAATGTGCAAAACAGGTTTTGTCGACCATTCACTTTGGTACATATAATACACATCTTTTGGAAGTCCAGCCAAATCAACAATTCCGAAATACGAACTTCTTGCAGGAAACGGATATGGATCAGGTTCTCCGATATAATCAAATCCAGTCCAAATAAAAGTTCCCGCCATGAAATCTTGTTTCTTGATCGTTTTCCAATTTTCTTCGTGCGTCGCTCCCCAATACGATTTTACCTGATCGTAAGCCGAAACCGTCCAATCAGCATTTCCGTCAAACGGCGCACCGTGTTTTGTCGGCCATGCTTTAATTCCATCTGGAAAATCATAATGTCCGCGTGTTTCTAAAGCCGAAACACTTTCAGATGCCAATATTTTTTGTCCTTTAAAACGTGTTGGAAAATCTTTGTAATCTTCGTGTTTATAATTGAATCCTAAAAGATCTAAAGCTCCAGATTGGTAAATAAAATTCTTCTCAATTACATTTTCAGTCAAAGCAGAAGTTACTGGACGAGTTGTATCTAATGATTTTACGATTTTAGACAATTCTCTCGTAATTGCAATTCCAGTTGAATCAAATTGCTCTCTAATTTCGTTACCAATACTCCACATCATAACCGATGGATAATTACGATCCCTTTTGATAAAATCTTCCAAATCTTGTTTGTGCCAAGCATCCCAATCTTTGTGATAATCATTGGTTACTTTTTTCTTTTTCCAAACATCAAAAGCTTCGTCTTGAACAATGAATCCCATTTCGTCGCACAATTGCATCATTTCCAAAGAATGCGGGTTATGAGACATTCTAATAGCATTGGCTCCCATTTCTTTCATTAAAGTCAGTTTTCTTCTAACCGCATGAATATTTTCTACCGCACCCAAAGCGCCATTATCATGATGCAGACAAACTCCGTAAATTTTAGTTGGAACACCATTTAATGAAAATCCTTTCTCTGAATCAAAATTAAAATAACGGAAACCTAACGGCGTTTCGTAATTGTCGACAAGTTTAGATTTCTCATAAACTTTAGTAATAACTTTATACAAATACGGATTCTCTGTACTCCACAATTTTGGCTGCTTTAAAACCAAATTATGAACCTTTTTTTCAGATGTTTTAGCGCCAATTTTTTCTGTTGAAGTAAAATTAGCAACTTCTTTATTCTCTGCATTTACAATTGAAGTAACCAATTTAAATTCTTTTGCAGAAGCATTATCATTGTCAATAGTAACTTCTAGATGTATTTTTGATTTTTCTGCTGAAACTTCTGGAGTTGTTACATAAGTTCCCCACTTCCCTACATGCAGTTTTTCGCTGGCAACCAATCTCACATTTCTATAAATTCCAGAACCTGTATACCATCTAGAATTTGGCTGCGCATCATTATCAACTTTTACAGCAATTACATTCTCTTTTCCAAAGTTCAAATATTGGGTCAAATCATAACCAAAAGAAATATATCCGTTCGGACGTATTCCTAAAGACTTTCCATTTATGAAAACTTCGCTGTTTTTAAAAACACCGTCAAATTCAACTGAAACTGTTTTGTTTTTCCAATTCGCAGAAACAGTAAAAACTTTACGATACCAGCCTTTTCCAGCTGGTAAAAATCCCTGTGCTTGCTTTGTTTTACTGTTTTTATCGAAAGTCCCTTCAATACTCCAATCATGCGGTAATTGAAGTGTTCTCCAATCAGAAGAATTAAAATTAGCATTTGTCGCTTCTGGATGATCGCCTAATTTGAAGTTCCAGTTTTTATTAAAATCTTCTACAATTCTTGCTTGTTTTTGTGCAAAAATGGATACTGAAAACAATAACGCAATTGTAATTTTTTGAAATATGCTTTTATGTTTAATCATAAATATGTTTTTTTATTCTAATCTAATTTTTACATCTTTTTGTCATTTCGATCGAAGGGAGAAATGACAAATCAGACTTCGTATCAACTTTGCGCGGGCTTCGACTTCGCTCAGCCTGACAAAAATACTTTCGCAGTACGGAGAAAAACCTTTGTCCCTTTGCTTCTCTGTAACTTTGAACCTCAAAAAAACTTATTGAAACTCAAAATTATCCAACATTAATCCCTTCAAATCATCTCCCTCCAACGTTATTTTATAGGTTCCTGCATTAATATAACCTCCAGAAGTTGTATTCAAAATCTTCCATTTTTCTGGTGAAGGAAAAAACTCAATCGTATCATTTCGCATCAAAATTCCGTACGCATCTTCCATTTTGAATTTGACTTTTAATGGTGTCTCATTTTTATTCATAAAACGAAAACGCATTAAATAAATTCCTGCAACGCCTGGTTTAACTTCAAACTCAATACTGTTGTTTGTCTTTTTTGTGAACTCGATATAATCAGCTTTTTTGAAATTTCCTTTTTCGATTCCGTCTCCCGTTGTTTTTGTTTTCTCAGCTTCAATAATTACAACTGGTCTTGAATCGTCTTTCTCACCCATATCATAAGTTGGAACAACAGCAATTGAAGATATTGTTTCAGCATTATCAAAAATAACTTTCTCACCTTTTTTTACTTTTTTAGTAAAAACATCAAATAAAACCCCGTTGCTGTTTTTCGCTTTTTCTTCTATTTTCTTATAATCAGAAAGCCAATTTAATGTTTTAGTGATTTTACTGTCAATTAGAACATAAACCGTCGATTCTTCTTTTGCTGTAAATGAACCTAAAACTTTTGAATTGCTTGAAAACTGTAAATAATCTGCTCCAAAAACTTCCGAAGGCAATTCAGTAAAAATCACTTCTGAGTTTGTGAATTGCTTCGAATTAATATCTAACCAAGAAGCAATTTTAAAATCTTTAGAATCTAAACTTACATTCTGAATACTTCTAGGTGATTCATCTGCTGGTTTTACATTTTTATTTTTTGTCGCAATCGCAATCGCAGAAATAATTGCCTGCGAAGCTTTTGCAGTAGGAAACGAAATCACGATTTTCCCGTTTATACTTTTTGCAACAAAAGTTTTCTTTAATGCATTGTCATGCCCTGCTTCAGCCCAAATATCAAAATCTTTTAAAACAACATTGTTGTTAATAGAAACATCAAACAATCGCCATCCTTTGCAGTCTAAACCTCCGCCAGTACCATACCAAGGTTCTGTAAAATAAAGTTCTACCAAATATTCTCCGTCTGGTGCAGGAAATTCATAACTCAGTTTATCAACACCATATCTAAAACTTTGAAATAATGCTGAATCCTTTGTTCCGTTTATTGGATCAAAAGTTGTTCT
This sequence comes from Flavobacterium sp. YO64, assembly GCF_004119505.1. Lineage (NCBI taxonomy): Bacteria > Pseudomonadati > Bacteroidota > Flavobacteriia > Flavobacteriales > Flavobacteriaceae > Flavobacterium > Flavobacterium sp. YO64. Next base: position 96,102 of record NZ_NRQV01000007.1, read on the forward strand.
TTGACTTGCAAAAAAATCAGGAAGTTTTTCAAAATTATCTGTCCAAGATAATGATCCCCAAGTATTTTGTCCATTTTTGTGCGTATCAGAAAGCCAAGTATTTCCTGATGAATCTGTTAATTCAGAACCGCCGCAATTTACTCTGTAAATATAATTATAACCGCTTTTCGCTTTTGTAATATCGGCTTTATCAGTTGTTAAAACATCAAAATTCGGTGCTTTGGACAAGTTATTTAAAACAATATAATCTTTCGCAACTGCTTTTCCGTTTACATACCCCACCGCATACAAAACATTGTATTGAACATTGACATTATTAAACTGAAAATGCTGTCCGATTCCAGGATTTTTTAGTTTCCCTAAAGAAGATTTATTAACATCGTTAAACAATTCTACTTCTTCACAATTCGAATAAATATCGATTCCGTTTTTGATACCAGGTTTTTCCCAACGGCTTGGCCAAGTATGCGAAACGATATAAACCATCGGATTGGTTTTATTCGAAACGTAATTAGCTCGATACATATAGAAAGCATCCAAAGGTTCTCCCCAAATTGTAAAAAGTCCTTTGTAATTTACCGGACCAACTTTGTCAATATCTCTAAATCCTTCTCCGTTTTGAACACGTCCCGGATTTTCATGTGAAGCAAAAAGCCAGTTGAATTGTCCTGCAATTTTATCTTTTACCGATTCGGCTTCACGGACTTTGATTTCCATTAGCTGAGAGAATCTGTTTTCGCTCAAAGTACCTTTTTGATCAAATTCACCTTCCGTATGTAAATCGGCTGAACGCCATGCGCCGTATTCTCCGTTTAATAACTGAGTAGTCATTTCCAAATGATACTTTAACGGATCTCCGCCATAAGTTCCTGACCAGTTTTGTACGACATTCCAATCTGTTCCTTCTCCACCGTTACAAGTGGTTACAATGCGCTGTGAAGCTGATAACGGATCCATTTCCCGGATTATCTGTGTGCATTCTTCTGCAAATTCTTTCGGAATGGTACTTTCATTCTGCAATCCCCACATTACTACTGATGGGCTGTTTCTGCGTTCTTTAATCCATTCACGTAATAAGGTTTTGAAGTTCTCTTTGAACTCAGGCGTATCGTACCAAATATGTGCAGAAAACTGACTCCAAAACAAGATTCCGTTTTTGTCTAATTCCTCCTGATATTTTAAGTTATGAGGCTGATGTGCTTCTCTAAACGCATTAAATCCACCTGCTTTTATTTGTTCAATTCTAGAATGAATCATTTCATCTGAAAACGAATGACTGTTTCCTATTAAATGTTCGTATTCACAAGTTCCGTTGATGAATAAAGGTTCATCGTTGATAAAAAAGCGATTGTCTTTTCCGTCACGACTAACAGGCCAGCTCACCCAACGGATTCCATAAGGCGTTGTTAATTGGTCGATTATTTTTCCATTTTCATAAACTGAAGTCACCAATTTATACAAATACGGATTAGATGGCGACCATAATTTTGGATTCAAAATTTCAGGAAGTGTCTGTGTTATTTCTTTTGTTTCTCCTGAAACGTTTTTGGCATTACTTTTTGTAACAACAATTTTCTTTCCTGTAGCATCAAAAAGGACATTTTCAATCGTTACATTTCGATCTGAAGTGCCATAATTCTTAATTTCTGTAGTCGTATGAAGAATCGCTTTTTGTTTAGAAACCGATTTATCATTCCAAATATGAACTCCAAACGGCTGAATTCTAACGTCGTTTGTAACAACCAAAGTAACAGGCCTGAAAATTCCCATTGGCTGCGAACCCTCTGAAAATCCCCATTCGCCAGAACAGCCTCCACAAACCCAAGGAAGATCTGCAATAAAAGAAGGATGTGCTGCTTTTACTAAAATAGTATTTTCTTTGTCAAAAGAAATAGCTTTTGTTATGTCTAAAGTAAAAGTAGTTCGTCCGCCTTTATGTTCACCTACTTTTTTGCCGTTTACCCAAACGGTTGCGTACGAACTAACACCTTCAAAATATAGAAAAAGCTGTTTTGAAATGTCTTTTTTATCAAGCTTTAAAGTCTTTTTATACCAAGCTGTACCATGCAAATTCCCATGTTTTGTTCTTCGAAAACCATAGTACTGATCCCAGTTGTGAGGGACATTTACATTTAACCATTGATTTGATTTTGGATTTTCAACAAAAGATTTCTCGTCTTTCGGATTATCCAAAATAATGGTCTCCCAAGATGAGTTCAGCGAAACTTCCTTTCGAACTTTCGCCGAACCTTTTGTGCTTTGACTCCAAACAAAGCATATACTTGAAAAAAAACAAAAATAAAAAAACTAATCTATTCATATTTTTTTTATTGAACCATATAAGTGATATAAGGTTGTTAAAGTTGTTCTACGAATCTTACCTCGTTTTTTTGTCATTTCGACGGAGGAGAAATCCTCCCAAGAGCTCGACAAAGATTGGCAAAATTTATGGACGGAATTTCTAGTGAGATTTCTCCTCCGTCGAAATGACAAACTATGTAGAGTTTCTTGCGAAGATCCCTCGTTCCTCGAGATGACAATATTTTGTTTATATTTTACGAGCAAACCTGTCAGGTTTTAAAAAACCATCATGTTTAACTTTTTCACTATTCTTAATAAAACAACCAGTCAATCGCTGCTTTTTCTCCTGCATCAATATATCCAACATCACGTGGTGTTATAGTCTGGTCTGCGTCGATAAAGCCTAAAATCAATACTTTTCCTTTTCCTAAATCTAATTTATTCTCGCCTGGTTGAAATGTATATGTATGAATGTTTACACGAGGTAATTCTTTTAAATTCATCGCACTTGCCAGAATAACTTCGGCTTGACCATGAGCATTTCCTGCAGCATCAGTTTCTAAACTTGGCGGCAGCAAAAATCTCTTTTGATCTGAATTGAAATATCCAACCACTAACTTAACTGCTTTTGTGTTTCTAAACTTCAAATGCGTTCCTTTTTCATTTTGATCGTTTTCTATAAACGAATATCCTCTTAGATTTTGAAGTTCTGGAGCAACTTTGGTTAACTCAGAAATATCTGTTCCGTAAACTTTTGTTCCTTTTTTTACTAAATAAGTTCCTGGTTTTTCATCGATAAAACTTACTTCTGCCGTTTTCCACGGTTTTCCTTCTTTGGTTTCAATTTTACCATCTTTAGAAGCTTTTAACTTTTCTAGATTTCTTTTAAAATTGGCTAATTCACGCTCATAATGTGGTAATAATTCAGCCCAAGTTTTGTTGTTTCCGTCGTCTCCTCCAATTGGAATTCTACGTTGAGCAGTCTGCATACTGTTTGCATAATAGTACGTATCCTTTGTTAAGTTTACCAATAATTCGTAGTGCTCGATGCTTTTCTCTAAATGAGGCATCGCTTTGTCTAAATCGGTAATAACGTTTGAATAACTGTATCTTAAAACCAACAAGGCTGCTTTTACTTTTTCTGAGAAGAAATCAGCGAAAGCCTTATAAGCATGCATATCATTTTTAAGACGCGCAAATTCTTCTTTATCTTTGGTTACGCTTGCTTCGGCTTTATCAATGGCTTCAACGGCCAATCTTCCGTGTTCTGTAATTTCGGCAATAATCTGCGTTGGAAGTTCGCCAGAATGCGGTTCTTTATTCCATTCTTTTTTAGCATATTCTAAAAGCAATTCACCTGCAGGCCCGCAAGATTCATGGAATCCCGGATAAACACGCCATTTTGATGGATTTACCAATTGGCTTTCGAACATTCCTAATAACAACGTTTGACGGTTTCCCTCTGTGATTCCAAAACGTCTTAATGTTTTTGGAGCGATTTCTCCTGTTTCTTCGTAAGCTTTTAGAATATTATTTGCCGCTTCTTGAGTTGTTCCGAATTTTGCAGCTAAATCTTTATCCCAATATTTAACTTCTTCATTACGGTCCCTTTTACTGTCCCAAGCGTATCTTGCCCAAGCTTTATACCAAATCCAGTCACGATCCATTTCTAACAAACGTTCCCCTGATTTTGTTTTATCTGCCGAATATGGCCAATCCCAATACGATGCCTGCGGATATAAATGCAGTGCATTAGCTCCGTGCACGCTGTGCATTGCTTTTACCGTTTTCTGAATAAAATCTGGCGAACCATATCTGAAAGGTTCTAAGTTTGCCAAAATATGAACATTCTCAATATGAATTGATTTAAGAGCACTCAATTGTTTGTGTGTTTCTCCCCAAGGCCCGCCCGGCGTGTAAGTCGTTAAAGATTCTCCTGTATATTTACTTTCTGTGTATAGATTTTTATATAACGGAAGTGATTTTTCCATTACCAAAGGCCCATCTGTATCGTGAGAACGCAGAATAATTGGCGGTTCTTCCGTTTTCCCTAATGCTTGTAAACCGTCACGAACACCTGGAATAATCGTTTTTGTAAACCATTCTACGTCATCATCAACAGTATTGATGGCTTCTCCCAAACAAACCATTAATCCTACGTTTGGATATTTTTCGATAAAAGCTGCGATAGATTTTCTTGTATAATCTGATAATAAAGGCGTAATTGGACGTGAACGATCCTGTGTTTTAATGTTGTAATGCTCTGCAAAAGGTTTGGAAACAAGAATATTATAAAACATCTGAATTACCCAGATTCCACGCTTGTTTGCTTCAACGGTTAAGAATTTATATATCTCTTCATTCTTTTTGAAATCCTCATCGCTTACTTCAACTGCAAACGGATAATCCTTTAATTTTACTAAAGAAGCAAACGGATGTCCGTTCCATAAATATAGCGAGTTCATGCGGTTTTCTACCAGCATATCCAAATACTTTACCCATAAAGCTTTATCATAAAACCACGGAAAAGTTTCTGGTGTATATGGATATTCGTAAACATCACGTCCCGGAAGATAAACAGGTTTCTGCATTCCAATACAAGCTCCACGCAAAACCATTTCTGGACTGTCTTCAACATTAATTTCTGAAGGAAGCTGACTTGAAGCTTTAATTTTATCTGTTAATTCTAATGCTCCATACAATGCTCCGCTCGCATCTGTTCCTTCAATATAAATTACATTGTTTTGAGTACGAATTTGAAAACCTTCTTTTTTAGTCAGTTTGTTGTCGTCGATTTTAGCGCTTTTAGTATTTTGTTTCCAAAAATCAGTTCCTTTTTCACCAATGACAATTACTTTATCTTTTGATTTTTTGAATTTATCAGCAAAAGCTACTTTGAAACCTTTAGATGAAAGCGTTTCTGATAATTTCTCTGCTCCAAATTTTGCTCTCGGTGAACTCGCATCACTTACAATAGTGATATTTTGCGCTGTCGTGAAAGAGACGTAAAAACATAAAAAAAGTAATTGTAAATATTTCATAGTATGCTGTTTTTGGGTATTCATTTTAAAAATAATCTGCTTAAATCTGGATGATTTTATTCACGCAGATTAGGCAGATTTAAGAAGATTTTATTTCGATCTTTTTTTGCTACAGATTAAAAAAAAACTAATTAATCATTTTAATCTGCGGCTATAAAATTAATTTTGGAAAATTTTCTTTAAATAAGCCACATTTGCTCCATAATTGGCTTTTACATTATGCACTTGTGTCACGTCACGAGAACGCTCTACAATTAGCCATCCACTCCATTTCATTTCATCCAAAGTCTCTTTTATTTTTGGCATATCAATCGCTTTATCATTTTCTAACCAAAATTGATCGGTGTTTGAAGCATGAATCTGCGCTAAATATTTCTTTCCTAAAATTTTCAATTCTGATGAAATATCTCTTTTATTATCTAAAGCATTCGCAAAATTGAAAGAGCTTTTAATATATTTTGAACCTACCTCATCTAAAAGTTTTTTCTCTTCTGTCGCACTCAAAGAAGTCTCAATTGCGATCACACCACCTATTTTTCCAACTTCTTTTCCTGCCCATTGCAGTCTTTTAATTACTTCTGGACGCAGTTCCGGATTTTTAACTAAATCGGTCTGCGTTCCTAATGGAAGATACGCCACTTTTACATTCATATCTTTCATCGCTTTTATACAATCGGTAATCATTGGTGTGATTTCTCTTGTGGCAAATGACTGTGCATAAAATCCAGACATGGCAATGGAACTGATTCCAACACCAGTTTCTTTTGATTTATCTAAGAACTTTTGTCTTTCAACTGGATCACCAAGTTTGCTCTCAAAAGAGGGACGGTTTCCTAAACCTCCCATATCCAGTTCAATTCCGTCCGCTTTTATTTCTGCTGCCAATCCAAAAGCGCCTAATTTTTGTCTTTTTAAAATCATCCAGTCGCAAACCGCCACTTTATATTTTTGCTTTTTATTGGAAGTCTGAGCCATTGCACAGCTGTTGAATGTTGCTGATAGAACAACAAGCAGTGCAATAAATAAATTTCTATTTGATACCATGCTATATATTTTTTACCACTAATTCCACGAATTTTCACGAATTAGTATTTAAAAAAATTTGTGAAAATTAGTGAAATTCGTGGCGAACTTTATTTTACTCTTCCTCCGCTTTTACTGCGGTTACTACCTTTCCTTCGTCGCCCGGCCAGATTCCGTTTTTGATTGGAAGTGCAATCAATTTACTTGGATCCACTTTTACATATTTCAGTTTTTCTCTTCTCCAAGTGTAAACAATATGCACCATTCCATCAGAACTCTGAATCATCGAAGGGTAAGAATATTGACTAATTTTTGAATCTTCTAAAACCAATGCAGCATTCCAATTGATTCCATCTTTAGAAACTGACACATTTAATGGTGTTCTAGGTCCTTTTGCTTCCTTTCCCGGAGGAAGAACGTGATTGTAAACCAACAAATGTCTTCCATCTTTTAGTGTTACAGCATCTGTTCCTGAGTTGTTATTTGGAAGCCCGATTAACTCAACATCCGACCATGTTTTTCCGTTATCTTTTGAAAATGTGCTGAAAATCGCTCTATTTCTTGTTCTTCCAATTGCTTGAATGCTTCCGTCTTTATGAAATAAAATACTTGGCTGAATGGCATTGATTTTTTGTTTTCCTCTTGAAAGCGTATCGCCCATTACCCAAGTTTTTCCGAAATCTGGAGTAGATTCCATACGAAGTCTCCAGCCATCGCCTTCTATACTTGACGGACATAACAATGTTCCGTTGCTCAATAAAACTGGTTTGTTTTTGATTGGTCCTAAAAAACCGTCTGGCATTTTTTGTGCTTCAGACCATGTTTTTCCGCCATCAGATGAAGTTCTGATTACGCCCCACCATTCTGATGGTTTTGGGCCTATTTTGTAGAATAACATTAAATCGCCACCAGGAATTTGATATAAAACAGGATTCCAAGTTGGTAATCTCGGTCCTTCTTTCATTACTCCATCAGCTACTTTAACTCCCTCGCCCCATTTATCACTTCCTTTAGGTTTAATACTTACATAAATACAAACGTCAGGGTTTCTTTCATGTGTGCCTCCAAACCAAGATGAAACTAAATCACCATTTGTCGCTTCAACAATTGTAACAGCGTGGCAAGACGGATAAGGTGCTTTATCATAAATAAATTCATCTACAAGAATTCCTTCTTTCCAAGTCTTTTTCTCTAAAGCCGACTTACAACTTCCTAAAAGGAAAAGTCCAAACAAGACAAATGCTAATTTTGTTATTTTCATTCTCAATTTTATTATGAATTAAAATTTTCGATTATAAATACATACCTAACATTTTTTTAGGTTAAAATATTTATTAAGTGTAAAAATAACACTAAAAAATTAACAATCTATCCTGTACTGTCCCGAATTACTAAAAATGTAAATTATTTAACGTTTATAGCAAAATTTCCTGACGAAAGTGTAACTAATAATTGATTTTTCTCTGTTGAATGAATATAAGAAGTTTTATCTAACCTTTGTTTATTGATCGAAATAGCAGAGACGTTGTCTGTTGGAAGATATACAACTGCAGAAGTATTCGCGGGAATAGTAATATTCCAAACCAAAGCTTTTTTATCTTTTTTCCAGTCACTTTTTATCGTTCCGTAAATCGATTCGTAAGAAGCATTTACATAAGTCAATCCTGCGTTAAAATCAGGTTTCATAATGATTTGCTTGAAACCCGGAGTTTCAGGATTGCTTTTAATTCCAGCCATATTTTCGTAATACCAAATCAATAAATCTCCTAAAAGCATCACGTGGTTTTGTGAATTCATAGCAGGATCGGCAGTGTTTCCGTTCCAAAGTTCCCAAATGGTTGTTGCGCCGTTTTCGACCATATAACCCCAACTTGGATAGGTTTTGTTTGATGCCAGTTTGAAAGCCAAATCGCCACGACCGAAATTAGTCAGCGTTCGCATTAAAAACTGCGTTCCGATAACACCTGTGCTTACATGACCATTTTTAGTTACTTCTACTTCATGCACTAAATTTTCAAAAACTTTTTGCTGTAATCCTTCTGGAGTCATTCCGAATGTTAAAGGCAGTAAATTGGCTGTTACAGTATTATTAGCGTAATTGTTTTTTGATGCATTAAAATATTTAGCGTTAAATGCTTTTTTGATTCTTGAAGCTAATTCATCATAATGTATAATATCTTTTTCAGCATTTGCAATCACAGCAAACTTCTTCATGATATTTAAAAGCTGGTAATAAAACGCACTCGAAATCAATTCGCCGTCAGTTAAACGAGAAGGATCTTTAGAACGAATTAATTCCAGAGATTCTGGCGGAACACACCAATCGCCATATTTGTCTTTGGTCATAATATCATCAACCAAATAGTTTTCCTCCATATAATCCATCCATTTTTTCATCGACGGATATTGTTTTTCTACTACTTTTTTATCGCCAAACTGCTGATACAGCATATCGGCAACTGTAATATAAGTTCCCGGCCAAGTCACATTATCGCCGTAGTAACGCCAAAACGCAGGCGCCACATCTGGAATTCCGCCATCAATAGTTTGTGCATTTTTAATATCGTCTAACCATTTTGCATATAAAGTCTGATTATCAAATAAGAAACTTTCGCCGTAAGCTCCTGTTGTTCTATCTCCCAACCAAGGCTGACGCTCATTTCTCTGCGGGCAATCTATTGGCATTCCTTTATAATTCCCACTGATTCCCCACCATGCATTCTTAAAAATCTGATTCATTATTGAGTTCGAAGAATCAAAAGTTCCCGTTGTAGCAATATCATCATAAACGACTTTTCCAATGAAATTTTCTAATGTCGGTTTTGTTTTGAAACCCGAAATTTCAACAAATCTGAAACCGTGATAAACAAAACGAGGTTCCCAGACTTCTTCGCCTTCGCCTTTTAACGTGTAAATATCAGTCGTTTTGGCATCACGAAGATTGGCAATATACAACGAACCATTTGGCTGAAGCGATTCTGCAAATTTCATTGTGATTTTTTCGCCTGCATTTCCTTTTACTTTCAATTGTAACCAGCCCACCATATTTTGCCCCATATCTAAGATATAAGTTCCTTTTGAAGTCTCTTTGATCGAAATCGGTTTTACTTCACGTTTCACCTTCATATTCGCTGACATCTGTCCTTCATAGAATCCGCCTGGTTCCTGAACATATTCTGCCGAAAGCCATTTTTTATCATTAAAATTGACGGTATTCCAGCCTTTCATTTCTTTTCGAGCATCGTATTCTTCTCCGTCATATTCGTTGTTCGATAAAATTGGACCGTCGGTTGTTATTTTCCAAGTATCGTCAGTGCGAATAACGTCTTTGCTACCGTCGGTATATTCTACAAATAACTGCAGAGCCATTTTCGGATAACCAAAAGTTTTGATTTTATAGGGTTTGTAATCCTGACGCATGGTAAAAAAACGTCCATTTCCTAAAATCGTTCCCAATGCATTTTTTCCTTCTTTCAATTGCGAAGTCACATCAAAAACATTATATTTTACATTCTTCGTATAATCCGTTGGAACGGGAGCTAAAACCTGATCTCTAATTTTATTTCCGTTGATATATAACTCATACAAGCCCATTCCAATTATATAAACTTTGGCACTTTTGACCTTCTTTTTTAAGTCGATTTCTTTTCTTAAATATCTAGCAGATAATCTGGAATATTGCGAAATACTATCTCCTGGAGACGTTTTTTCATATCCAATCCAGCGAGTTGATTTCCAGTCAGCATAGGTTAAAATCCCAATACTGAAATGAGCCGTTTCTGCCGATTTTAGTTCGCCTTTATTCGTAAAAACAATTACTTTCCAGTAAACATCTTGTCTGTCTTTTAATTTTTTTCCATTATAAATCACATTTACAGATTCATCGCTTTTTACCTTTCCGCTGTCCCATAAATCTGCATTTCCTGCATTTAGTTTTTCTAAAGACGAAGAGGCTAAAATTTGATAAGCAGTTTGTTTTACATCGTTTACATCTGCTTTTATTTTCCAGCTCAATCTTGGCTGTAAAACATCAATTCCTTCGGGATTGGTCAGCATTTCGCATTTTAAATCACTCACAATGATTTTGTTTTGGGCTTTCGCCGAAATGGTGAAAAGTGAAATGATTAAGGTAAGATGTAAAAAAAACTTTTTCATAATGTTATTGTAACCAATGTAAAGTCCCAGAGGGGACGATATATTTATAGATTTATAATAGTTAGTTCAATAAGCCCCGGCGGGGCGATATAATTTTTCTATAGGTATCGCTTCGCTGGAGCTTTTTATCATTTGGGTTTGTATTTTCTATAAATATTATGCTTCTCCGAAGCTTAATACCTAATTATTCCTAAAAAATTAAGCATTTATAAATCGTCTTAATTTATCCAATGTGCTTAAACTTTCAAACGCAATTTTATTTTGTTCTAATATTTTACTTGCTCCCCAGCGCATTTTCCATTCAGGATCTTTCAACTTTTGCCTCAACTTTGATACTACAGCTGGATTACTTTGCAAAACCTGTTCATCAATCCAATCTGGGAGAAATTCTAAAGCGTTTAAACGAGTTTCCAAATCCATATGATCCAAACCCTTTAATAATGTTTCCCTAACTCTGTCTGCATTATATGAACTTATATCCTCAACTAAAATCTCAATTAAAACAGGCGAAAGTTCTTTAATTTTATTTTGGTTCAGTGCTATTTGATACACTCTGCTAAATTCATCAGATAAAAAATCTGCCCATTTATCAATATCTTCATCTTCGCTTAGCGAATAATAAACAAAGCTAACTTTATCAGACTGTGCAAAAAGTTGATTTTCACAGAAACGTTTTACGCCATCGAGATCTTTTACAGCTAATTTCTGAATATCTTTAATCGCTTTTTCTGATTCTTCATGTTCAAGTTCATAATACTCATCGAGAGTAATGATTTGATCAAAATCATGTATAGGTTTGTAAATTACTTTTTTTTCAATCATAAGTCTTAGAATAAATTTTCTATTCTGAAATTACTCTCTCCAATTTATCAGAAGCTGCAATTTCTCTTCCGTTTTTAAAGATTCTGAAACCTTTACCTTTTTTATATTTTTCTCCTGTCTTATCCCAAAGAATCGTAATAATATTGCCATGATATAGAACATTATCCAAACAAAACCAATCCCATTTTTCTTGTGGAATCAACGGATTTACTTCAATTTTTTCATCTGCTCTCGGGCGCAACCCAACCAAACCTGTAATCACTAAATCGTTGAATGTTGAATGATTATAATAACGGCTTCTTTCTTTGTCGCCCATTAACCAATAACCCGTTGTTTCGTCTAAATATTCGCCAAGATAAGGTTTCCCCCTATAATATTGCGATTGTACATACAAATCCATTTGTTTGAAATAATCGGTTTTCGCCACAAAATTCTGATTGTAATTATTCAAAACATTGGCTAAAGCTGTTAACGTCTGCGAACTTGCAAAAGGCCAAATCGCTCCATCCCACTCGCAGGTTCCCGTTCCGTGCGTTCTAAATCTCGGACTTCTTCTTTCTGCCGTTGTTAAACCAAACGGAGCAGAAAATCCTTTTTCATCTTTAATCTGCTCCCAAGCTTTTTCAAAACTTTTCCCTTTTTCAGGAAGATTAAAATACCACGGAATAAATCCGATCGCTTCCCTAACTTGTGCTAATGTATCTTTTTCTGTTAAAGTTTCAAAAAATTCGCTTTTCTTATTCCACAATTTCGTTTCTACTAATTGCTGCAAAACATCAGCTTTTGCTTTGAATTTGGTTTCTGTTTCCTTATCGCCTTTTAATTCAGCCATTTTAGAAATTGCTACAGCATTTCCATACATATAACTGTTTATTGTTGGTCTAGCATTTTGTACTTTGCGGCCACCACTTAAGGATTCTTCCATTCCGTCTTTTACATCGTGCTGCCAAAACAAACCGTCCTTGCGCTGACGCTCTTTTTCCCAAACGGCATAATCCGTAACCATATCCGGGTATAAATCCAACAAGAATTTCTCATCTTTATTCACCAAATAACGATTGTATAAAGCATCAGCCGTCCAACTGCTGAATTTATACAATTTGTTCATTGGTTTCCCATCATTTCCTCGGTACCAAAGTTTCAGATCCTGCTCAATGTATTTCGGATCATGAACCCATCTAAATTCGTTAATATGATGTCCCAAAGCACAACTAATCATATTGTATTTATCGGCATACGAACGGTCAACTAAAAACTCCGTAATCGCAAACCCTTGTGGTGTTTTTTTGATATGCTTACGAACGCTCCACCATCTGAAATAATAAATCTCCTCAAAATTCTGCTGTGGACATTCAAACAACGGAATATTCTTTTCCATCCAAGCCCAAGCACTGTCATTCGGAATCGCAAATTTTAAATTCTCGTCTTCCATCGTGTTGAAATAATCCACATAATGCTTGAAGTTTTCTTCTTTCAAAACAACCGATTTCCCCTTTTGAGAATGTCCCGCACCCGATTTGCAACTGCTGTTTATACAAGCAATTACTATTGAAAGTGCTATTATTTTATGTTTGAGATGTTGTAACATATTCTGTTTTTTATTTTGTTCTTTTCATACTGTTTTGTCATTTCGACCGAAGGGAGAAATCACACGCGGAATTCGACAAAGGTTGGCGACATTCTGTGCGGAGTTTCTAGTGTGATTTCTCGTTCCTCGAAATAACAAACTGTACGTAAACCCGACAGGTTTTTGAAACTTGCCGGGTTTGATTGGTTATTTTAATTCCCCGTAAAAATATACGTCTGCCCCGCTTTCATATTCACATCGTAAATATTGTAATTTGGCAATTGTACTTTAGGCAATTTTGCTTCTTTAGAAATAATCGGTTTCTTCACTTCCACATCATAAAACAACGGATTCGGATTTTTTCCTTTTGCTTTTTTTAGCGAAGAACCTTTTAAAATATTCTCAACTTTCAATCGGCAGTTTCTTCCAATTTTCGAATAGATTTTCAACTCCGAAACTTTATTGTTTTTCCAGGTCATATCGATTACAAATCCACCTCTAGCAACCAAGCCTTTTATGCTTCCATCTTTCCAAACACTTGGCAAAGCTGGCAATAAATGGATCGCATCTTCCTGACTCTGCATGAGCATTTCGGCAAAACCGGCTGTGCATCCAAAGTTACCATCAATTTGAAAAGGCTGATGTGCATCTAACATATTCGGATATGTTCCGCCGCCTTTTCTTTGATCTGCTGTTACTAAATGCAATTGATCTTGAATTAATTTATAAGCATGATTTCCATCTAGTAATCTCGCCCATAAATTCACTTTCCAGCCCATTGACCAGCCTGTAGATTCGTCTGTTCTGTAAATCAAGGATTGTTTTGCTGCTTCAAATAATTCAGGTGTTTTGATTGGCGAAATCTGATTACTCGGATATAATCCGTACAAATGCGAAACATGTCTATGATTATCTTTTGGGTTATCCCAATCGTCCTGCCATTCCTGTAATTGATTATGTTTACCTACTTTCATTGGAGGCATTTTTGCCAAAGCATCGCTTACTTTTTTCACATAAACAGCATCTGGCGAAACCAAAGCCGAAGCCTCGATAACATGCGTAAACAAATCAAAAACAAGTTGATTATCCATTGTCGTTCCCGATGCAATTGTTGCTTTTCCTGTTCCGCCTGCATGTGTATTTTCAGGCGAACTTGACGGAACAACAACTAAATACTTTGTATTTGGATCTATAACCATGAAATCCAAAAAGAAATCGGCAGCGCCTTTCATGATGGGATAAATTTCAGCTAAATATTTTTTATCGCCAGTATACAAATATCTTTCCCATAAATCCTGACAAACCCATGCACCGCCAGTTGGCCACATTCCCGAAGCAGCTGAATCTACCGGAGCAGTAACACGCCAAATATCCGTGTTATGATGCAAAACCCAGCCATTTGCATTGTACATCATTTTTGCGGTTTCTGCACCTGTGACACTTAATTCTTTCGCCATTTGAACAAACGGTTCGTGCATTTCCTGAAGATTGGTTACCTGTGCAGGCCAGTAATTCATTTCAGCATTGATGTTTGTCGTGTATTTACTGTCCCAAGGCGGTGTTACCATATCATTCCATATTCCTTGTAAATTGGCTGGCTGTCCGCCAGGCTGTGAACTTGAAATTAAAAGATAACGTCCAAACTGGAAATATAAAGCAGCCAATTGCGGATCGAATTGTTTTGAGAAATCTCTGATTCTTTCGTTTGTTGGTTTCTTAATCAAATCATTTGAACCTAAATCTAAAGATACTCTGTTGAAGAATTTTTGATAATAATCGACATGAGCTTTCTTTATCGTCTCAAAATCTTTTGTTTCCGCTTTAGCTAAATAATCTTTACTTTTCGCAATTTCATCGCCCGAAATATCCTGATAGTTTTTGAAGTTGGTTCCAATCGAAATGTACAAAGTCACTTCATCGGCTTTATTAATGCTTAAAACGCCGTTACTGACATCGATTTGCCCACCGCTGTTTTTAGCTGTTAATCGTCCCTGAAATTTTACTTTTCCTTTTACGCCTTCAAAGTTAGTTCCAACTCCCGAAAGTATAATCTGGTTTCCTTCTGTCGAAGCGACTGTTTTATCAATCGGACTGTTCATGAAAACATTACAAGTAATCTGTCCCGGCTGGCTCGCAGACAGTTTTACTGCAATTACCTGATCTGAAAATGAAGTTAGAATTTCTCTTGTAAACTCAACGCCTTTTACTTTGTATTTTACTTTCGCCGTCGCATTGCTGATGTCTAAATCACGGTAATAATCAGTGTATTTTTGATGTCCTGCGAATGAAATATAAACACTTCCGAAAGTCTGGTACGGCATTCCGTCATTGGTTTGCGACATAATATCTTTCGTAGCCAAATCTTGTGCTTCATCAAATTTCCCATCAAAAATAAGTTGTCTTACTTTTGGTAAAGCTTCGATTGATTTTGAATGTGCATTGCTGTTTGGAGAACCTGCCCAAATGGTTTCTTCATTCAATTGCAAACGTTCTACTGCTGGATCACCAAAAACCATCGCGCCCAAACGTCCGTTACCTAATGGTAAAGCTTCGTTCCAGATTGCAGCTGGTTTATCATACCATAATTTTAGGTCGCTTTGAGCTGTTGCTGAAAAGGAAAAAATTCCTAGACAAATTGCCGTTATTTTAATTTTTAACTTCATAGTATATATTTTTTTGCTACGAATTTCACGAATTGGCACTAATTTCTTTTTAATTTTTAGCCACAGATTAAAAGGATTATTTGCATTTCTTTTTTAATTAAATAATCTGTGTAAATCATTTTAATCTGTGGCAGAAAAAAAATAATTCGTGCCAATTCGTGAAATTAGTGGCAAACTCTATTACTTCTTAACCTCGTAAATTTTCAGATTTTTTTCTCCGAACATTTCATATAATTTGTTGATGTCTTTTAGAGCATTTTTTGGTAGATTTTCAGCTTTGTTTCCAAAAACATATAATTTCTCATAAGGTTCAATCACACAAGTCGATTCGTCGATTTCGCCTTTTTCGTTCTTCACTTTATTCAAATCTAAATTTAAATATTTCGCCATAAACGGATACAAAGCCATACGTTTTGAGATTCCAAAATCGTGACCTTCTTTTGCAAAATGGGCATTTTCGACCAAATCTTTCTTTCCGTACAATTCATACGTTCTTTGGATAAAAGGGAATTCCAATTCGGGAACTGCGAGCGTCCAGTCTTTTCCGTCAGAAACAATCAATTGTGGTTTTGGCGCCATCATTGCAGAGATTTCGGCATTGTTTGTTCCGTTTCCGCAAAGGTGGATTCCGCGACCGCTTTCGCAGGGACAACCGCCAGAAAAATGAGAAGAAACCATGACAACCGGAGCCGAAACTTTCACTCTGTCATCAATCGCTGCTAAAAACATCGTATGTGAACCTCCACCAGAACCTCCAGTCACACCCACTCTAGACATATCGGCATTTTTTACGGTTTCCAAATAATCTAATAAACGAATTCCTGTCAACAATTGAACTGTCGATGCAATGCTGTTTCTGTGTGTTTCTTCTGGAAACTGCAATAACGATTCTCCCCAAGCAAATAAATCGTAACCTACCACAATGGCGCCCATTTTGGCCATCATCGCACAACGGTACTGCTCATCTTTTCTGTATCTTCCGTCTCCGAAATGCCCGTCAGGAGTAATAATTACAGCTGACTTTTTATTTAACGGATACGGTTTGTAAATCGATCCTGTGGCATAAACTCCAGGCAGGATTTCTAAAGCAATATTTTCAACACTGTAATCTTTGTAAATTCTTTTTGGCGTTAGAATTGGCTTTGATTTTGGCATTGGAGGTGCTTTATCCAATCCAAATGAAGTGATCATACACGCTTTTAATTCCATTTTGCGTTTCTCCCATTCTTCTTTGGTTGAATAAAGACTTTCCAAGTAAAACAAACGTTCTTTTCCTTTATCTACCGAAACTTTATGGTTTTCATACTTACGTATGATATAGGTTCCATCGGGTTGTTTAAAATATATCAATTCAAACGGCGCTAAAATATTAGTCAGCGAAAGTGGCAGATTTCCAGGTTCAATTCTCCAATCTGCATAGTCTAGTTCTTTTCCTTTTAATAAACCTCTGTCATCGTTGATTGTAACGTTAAAAACAGTTTCTATTTTCTTTAAAGTCTCTGAAACTGGTTTTCTAAAATTAGTATCAGAAGTACTTTGTGCATTGGCAAATGTCAAAGCAAAAATGAAAACTAAGATGATGTATTTTATTTTTTTCATTATTATATTTTTTTGAATTGTCTCTTTCTTTAGCTGGAGGCAATTCATTTTTATTTTTCTTATTTATGGAAAAGTAATTAAACATTTTTACAAATCACATTTCACATTTTACAACTGACATTCTATTGTATAAACTCCTGATCCTAATTCTAAAACAGGTTTTTGAACTTTTTCATCAAAACCTATCCTAACCTTTTTATTATCAATTTTTATTTCTGAATTTTTAGCAACAGGCAGTTTAATTGTCGCTGTTGTATTTACTGGAATCTGAACTGTCAGAATAAATTTGCCGTCTTTCTTTTCCCAAGAAGAAGTGATTTTTCCGTAAACCGATTGATAATCTGCTTTTGCGAAAGTCATATCACCCACTACTTCGGGCTGAATAAAGAAATGTTTGAATCCCGGTTTTTCAGGATCAGACATAATTCCAGCTAAACTTTGGTAAAACCATTCTTCGATCTGACCTAACATAAAGTGATTCCATGAATTTCCTTTTCTCGGATCCCATTGTTCGGTTAAAGTCGTCAAGCCAAATTTAATTTGAAAACCATAACCCGGCGCATCGTAATGATTATGCATTTTATACATCGTTTCGTTTTCTCCGTTTCTTGCTAACGTTTGAAATAAGTAACGATTTCCAACATCTCCAGTCGTTAAACGATCTCCTTTTTCTTTGATATCTGCTAGTAAATTCTGCATTACTGCATCTTTGTACTGCGGTTCTACGATGTCCATAAAAATTGGAACGGCATTGCTAAACTGACTATTTGTTCCGTATTGTTTGGTTTCTTCATTAAAAAACTCCTTATTGAAAGCTGTTTTAATCTCAGAAGCCAACGTATTGTATTTCTGAAAATCTTCGGTTTTACCTAATAATTTTGACGCTTTTGCAACTAAATAAGCACCATAATAGTAATGAGAAGTAGCTGAAAGCGCAATCGGACTATTTTTAGAATATCCTGCTGGATGCGTTCCGTAATCGTACCAATCGCCTAATCCGTGCGAAACGATATGGTTTGTTGCTTTTGTTCCTAAATAATCCACATAGTTTTTCATTACAGGAAAGTATTTCTCTAACAATGAAGCATCTCCGTAATATTCATAATACATCCAAGGCAGAATTACCCCTGTAACTCCCCATTCTGGAGAATCTGTAAAATCGCCTCCAAAAATTACATATTCGGGAACAATTGTCGGAATTAAACCATTGTCTCTTTGTGAATCTGAAATATTCTGCATGGTTGCAGGAATGAAATTCTGAAGGTTGTAATTGAACATTAAACCTGGACCATTCAACTGAATTTCTTCCAGCCAGCCTAATTTTTCACGTTGAGGACAATCGGTAAAAACACTTTGGAAATTACTTTTGATCGAGTTATTTATCAGTTCGTGTGTTTTGTTGAAAATCTCGTTCGAACATGAAAAACTTCCTGCTTCTCCAGCTGAATTGTAAATGAAATTCGATTTTAAATCAACCAGAGTCGGAAGCTCTTTACTCTTATCTTCTTTATAATTAATGTTTTCAATTTGAACATATTGATAGCCGTAGAAACTGAATTTTGGCGTCCATTCTTCAACTCCATCGCCTTTTAAAGTATAATCGTAATAGTATGGTTTCCCAGATCTTCCCTGCGCAATTGTACCTTCTTCATTTAATCCTTCGGCGACCCAAACACGAATCGTTTGTCCTTTTTTTCCTTTTACTTTGATGGTTGGAAATCCTGAAAGATTTTGTCCCATATCAAAAACATAGAAATTCGGTTTCAGTTCTTTTACGGTTTTCACTTCGTATTGCTTCTGAATTGTAACCGGCGGAGCTGTCTGCGGTCTCAAAACTCCTTTTGGTGCTTCCTGAATCACAACTTTTTTCCAGTCCGAATCTTTGAAACCTTTTCTATTCCAGCCTTTTTGTTCTAAATTGGCATTGTAATCTTCTCCTCCAAAAATGCTGTTGTAGGTAATCGGACTTTTGCTGTATTTCCAAGTTGCGTCTGACTTTACAATTTCTTCAGAACCATCATTATATTTAATTTTCATTTTAAAGAACAAAGTCGGCGGTCCAAAACTCACGAAGAATTTAGTATATCTTTCGGCAAGCGTATTGTACATTCCGTTTCCTAACAAAACGCCAATTACGTTATCGCCTTTTAGAAATTCTTTTGCGCTTAATTCGTAAACATTGTAATTAACCGTCTTATCGTAATCTGTCCACAAAGGCGCAAATTGACTGTTACCCACTTTTTTCCCGTTGATACTCAATTCATAATGTCCTAAACCTGAAATATAAACTACGGCTTCTTTGATTTCTTTTTTTACTTCGAAAGGCTTACGCAACATAATACTTCTTCTTGCTAAAGAATCGGAAGCATTGATAAACGAGTTCTTTTTTTCTCTGTTGAAAGTGGCCGTGTGATAATTTCTTCCTTCTGGCAAATGACTATCGGCTTTTGTTATTGCACCAATCCAAGTTGGATTTAAATCCGATTCTAATGAAGCGGTTCTGAAAGTGGCTGTTCTACTCCATTTTGAAATTTTCCCTTCCTGATTCCAAACTTTAACTTTCCAGAAATACTTAGTTTCGTTTTTTAATGGATTTCCACCGTAAACAATATGCAGATTTTTCTCGGAATTTACTCTTCCTGAATTCCAGATATCTCCATCGTCATTATTTAGTTTTTCTTCTGAAGAAGCTACTAAAATTAAATAAGCAACTTGTGACGCACCAGATTCTTTTGAAACCAATTGCCAGCTTAATCTCGGCTGATTCTCAACTACTGCTAATGGATTTTCTGCCATTTCTGTTGTTAGGTGTACAGGCAGAATTTGTCCTTTAGAAACTACAGTTGCTAGAAGACAAACGACTAATAATATGCTTTTAAAAAACTTCACTTTGTATATTTTTTTTTCGCCACGAATTCACGAATTAACTCAATTTTTTACTTTGCGTTTAATTTCTCTAATTTTTTCTGCCACAGATTAAAGGATTAATTGGATTATAATCTGTGTTAATCATTTTAATCTGTGGCAAAAATTACGCAACGTTTATAAAATAATTCGTGAATTGCTTCGCCCGTTCGCTATCGCTCGGGTCGTGGCTATTTTTCTTTACAACTTTTTAGTTATCAACGATTCGATATTGAATACTGCTTCTGGGATTAATTTTCCGGTTTGAGGCAGATCGTCGTAATCGTCTGTGTCCGGCGCTGTGTCCGGATCTGGCGTATGTCTCTGTTCTCCTGTGCGGAACATGATTCGCTCAAAACCGTCCGTTGGCGCGTAAAATATCTTTGTTGATTCTTTTCCATCGTTTACTTTTATAGTGTACTGACGGTTTTTAGCATCTAATTTAACAGTGATTGTATATGCTTTGTTTGCTTCGTATTTTGTAACCGAACTCAAACGCGCACCATTTTTCACCTTTAATTCTCCATCCGAATCAAAAATCAATCTTACGGAAGGCAATCCTTTTTTGTTTTGGAATTCGACCTGCAATAAACCGTGATTGTTTTGCTCTGGTTTTACTGTAAAAACGGCTTCCATCTTTGATGCAAAAGGAATCACTCTTTCAGCACGGGAATAATCAAAATAATCCTGATCTCTCAAAGTCAGCCATTTTTTACCATCAGCTTTCTTTTCGATTTTGGTTGATGCCCAAGAAAGATCATACGTATTCCATAATTTTAATTCTTGTCCGTCAGGAAGATTATTGAAAACATCATCAACATTTTCAGTAACCACCGAAGTAACAGGAACGGGAATCGATGCCACCCAAATATCTTCTTTGTTCACGCTGTAACCTACCCAGATTTTTCCGTCTGGCGGAGTTCCATTCTTTTCCGTAATTCCACGAACATATTGAGGGCCTGCAGATTTGTAGTTTCCGCCGTAACGCATCGGACTTACTTCTCCGTGAACCAATAATAAATCTTTATAATTCAATCCATCATCACTTGTAGAAATCGCCAAAGGCCATCGATATTCTGACGGATTATAAAGCGTTGCATAACGATTATCAGATGTTTTTTGTCCCCAAATTTTAGCATTACTGTTTACAAATCCTGGTGCACGCAACGGCATATAATCCCATGATTTTCCACCATCTCTGCTGATTGAAGTTAAAGCATGTTTCCATAAACCAACAACGTTTCCGTTTGGTAAATGATAATAACTAAAGGCTTTGTATGGTTTCTGTAACGGAATCAATTCATCGTCACGATCGGCTTCCTCTACCCATTGCTGTAAAACTAATGGTTCTGATAAAATTTCTTCGCAGGCTTTTTTCAAACCTTTGTCTTTTGATGCGGTATAAAAAGGAAATTTCGATTTCGATTTATCCCAGCTTTTGTTGTATCTGATGAAATAAATTTCACCAAAACTTCCGTCTTTCTTGATTTCACGAATGACACGTCCAATTCCTTTTCCGTCATTTGGATCGTCTTTTTCATCCATTGCAATTCCGTAATACGCTAAAGCAAAAAGTCGGTTGTCTTTTGAGGTATAAAAGCCCATTCTTTGGTGCATAATCGCATCTAAGTTTTTCGCAACGCCCTCAACACCTTCTTTTTTCCATCCGTCAGGAATGCTGTAAATAGGGAAAATAACTTCTGGTTTTGTCCACGTTACGCCATCTTTAGAATTCATAATAAAAGTCTGGCTTGGCGGAATATGTTCGCCAGAAGGATCGCTTAAATAATGCAGATAAAAGGTATTATTCCAATACGCCATCATTGGCTGGTGGTTGTATGTCCATCCAAAACCATCTGCTTTTTCAGGATGTTCACGGCTTGCACGCATGATTTGTGTAGCGTGAACGCCAACCGCTGGACTCAACTGTCCGTGATGATAATCGATGTTTGAAAGTGTTTTACCAACATAACGTACAGTATCGTTCTGTGCATTTACAGCAGTGCAAACCAAAATAATTGTAGCTGTGATAATGTTGGTTTTTATGTTTTGGAAAGTAATCATTGTTTATGTTTTTTTGCCACAGATTTCACAGATTTTCACAGATTAAAAAAAATCCTTTAAATCTGTGAAATCTGTGGCCTTATCTTTTATTTTTTATCAATTAATCCTTTTAAAACGTCTTCAGAGACTGTTGTAATTGTTCCGTGTTTGTGTCCTTCGGGAAGGGTTATTTTTGATGAAACATCTTCAAAATGAACAAAATCTGTGGTGCTTAACGCTTTATAATTTTTTGAACCGTAATTATCATAATATAAGAGCCAGTTTTTACCAACTTTCACTACTGTTGGTCCTTCTGATAAATATTCTGTCAAGGGTTTTGACGGTTTTTCAAATGGTCCTAAAGGCGATTTTCCAAAAGCTACTTTTATATTTCGCATAGGTCTTGTGTTGTCTTTTAAAACCAAAACATAGTCTTTTTTTCCTTTTTTGACAATCACACAATCAATTACGCTGAAACCTGGTTCGTAATATAATTTTGTATCTGAGAAAGTTTTGAAATCTTTCGTCGTTACATAATACATTCGGTGGTTGTTTTTCTCTTCTTCAACTCCTTTTTCAAATCGGAATGGGATTGTTGATGCCCAAATAATAATGTATTCTTTTTTTACATCATCATAAAAAATTTCAGGCGCCCAAACGTTTACGACTTCTGGCTCATTCTTCATCACAGGAATATATTGCTGTTCTGTCCAATGAATCAAATCTTTTGAACTAGCATAGCCAAAACCATTTCCGCCTTTCCAGTCGGTTGTCCAAACCATGTGATAGGTTCCGTCTGCCCCTTTTGTCATCGATGGATCACGCATGATTTTACTGGCTCCGATTTCTGGCTTTAAAAATGAGCCTTCTAAACCTTTCCAATTGTAGCCGTCTTCGCTGTAAGCCAGATATAAACCCTCGGTTGCGGGTTCTCTAAACGACGTAAAAAGATATAAATCTTTCTTTTTCTGCGAATAACTAATCGCAAAAAGCGAAAGGGTCAGTATGATGAATATTTTTTTCATGATATAAAATTGAACACTAATTTCATGAATTATCACAAACCAAATTGGTGTAAATTCGTGAAATCTGTGTTATTATAATCTATTCTGTAATTGCTTTTTTATATAAAGAAGCTCCTTTTTTGATTTTCGTTGTTACGTTATTTAAAACATTGTTTTTTAGGAAAATGTTTTTAGTGTCTTTTCCATCTGCTTCAATAAAAATATCAGTTGGATTGAATGGAAAATTATTATTGATTAACACATTTGAAACATTATCTAATTTAATAACAGGAACTCCTTTTATGGCTGTCGAAGATCCAACGTTATCTAAAATCACATTTTTTGAATCTGATATTTTGAAAGAAGAACCTACACTTGCATTTACTTTTACATCGTGAAATTCTACATCTGTGGCTGTACTTACTGTAAAACCTTCTTTTCCGTCCATATTGATATTAGAGAAAGTGATGTTTTGAATTGGCATTTCAGTAATTCCAAGTATCTGCCCTGCTTTATTTACATTTGAAGCCGTAATGTTGCTCATATGAATGTTTCTGAAAATCGGCGTTTTCTCGGTTACAGGTTCAACTTGTGTTCCTTTATCGTAGAAAAGGCTCAACACGATGGCTTCTTCTTTGATATTTTTCATTACGATATTATCTACCCGAATATCTTCTACCACTCCACCTCTTCCTCGTGCTGCTTTAATACGGATTCCGCGATCTGTTCCGTCAAAAACACAATTTGAAATCGTTATTTTTTTGATTCCGCCTGACATTTCACTTCCAATAACAACGCCACCATGACCACTTAGCATTGTGCAATTGGTAATCGTAACATTTTCTGTAGCTTTTCCGTATTTACGTCCGTCACCGTCTCTTCCTGATTTGATGGTGATACAATCGTCGCCGACGCTGATATGGCAGTTTGAGATATGAACATTGGTACAAGAAGAAGGATTTATTCCGTCTGTATTTGGCGAATGCGGATTAAAAATTGAGATTCCAGTAACTGTTACATTATCACAGAATTCCGGGTTGATTGTCCAAAAAGGCGAATTTTGAAATGTAACACCTTCAATTAAAATGTTTTTGCAGTTGTAAGCCTGAAAGAAAGAAGGTCTGAAGAATTTCTTATCAACTGTTCTTTTATAATACGGTTCTGTGTAGAGGCCTTTGTTTTGCTCTTCCCACATCGTTTGGTATTTGGTTGGAGGCAGTGGTTCTTTGGCTGTTTCTATTCGGTAAACTTCATTCCACCACGCTTTTCCTTGTCCGTCGATTACACCTCTTCCTGTGATTGTGATATTTTCAACGTCTTTTGCATAAAATAAGGGTTGGAAACTTTTCATCACAATTCCTTCATAACGCATTTCTACATAAGGAAGAAAATCATCGAAATTCTCTGAGAACTTCAAAAGTGCTCCAGAATCTAAGTGAATCGTGATGTTGCTTCTTAATGTTAAAGCTCCAGTTAAGTATTGTCCAG
Organism: Flavobacterium sp. YO64; assembly: GCF_004119505.1. Classification (NCBI taxonomy): domain Bacteria; kingdom Pseudomonadati; phylum Bacteroidota; class Flavobacteriia; order Flavobacteriales; family Flavobacteriaceae; genus Flavobacterium; species Flavobacterium sp. YO64. The sequence goes on from NZ_NRQV01000007.1 coordinate 120,712, forward strand.
CAGGGAAAAAGATGGTTCCTCCACCGTTTTTAGATGCTTTTTCAATGGCATTCTGAATGGCTTGAGTGCATTTTATTCCTTTGTTGTTTCCGCCTTCGTTTAGAATGTTTAACCAGCCGTCATTTGCGAAAGCAGTGTTTAATCCGGTGATGAAGCAGAGTATTATTAGTATATTTTTCATAGTTGTGTTTTTTTGTTCTCTCGCATTTTTTGTCATTTCGACGTAAGGAGAAATCCTCGCAAGAAACTCCATAAAGTGAATCTCTAATCTTTGTCGAGCTACTAACGGAGATTTCTCCTTCGTCGAAATGACAAGATTGTGGATAATTCGTGATTCCTCCATATTCACGAATTGCATTTCACTAATTACTTTTTACCTTTCACTAATCATTTAGTAGATTTCAAAATCAAAACCCAATCATTACCATCTTCTTTTTTCCTTCTGGTTGGAAATTTTGAGTTCCTTTGTTATCGAATATTCCGATTTTAGTTTTCTTTCCATTTCTTGGATTGTACCAAGTCGCTTCGAATTTATCTCCTGAAATTTTTCCTAGTTTTACTTCTATTATTCTTCCATTGTACGTATATAATAAAGCATATTTTTCTCCTCTTACGGCTGGAATATAATCGTATTTTTCTCCTTGATTAACCACTAAAGAAACATCTGGAGCTCCTTCTAAAAATGGTACTTCTTCCATTAATTTCTTAATGTAAATCATTTGCTTTGCTCCAGGAGCATTGATTGCCGATGTCCATAATTCTTTGTTTCCATACGCTGGGTTATCTCCTTTTCTGAACATCTGCATTACGGCATTATGTCCATACGTGTAACCTGCTGCACCTGATAAAACTGACCAATATCCGTAACGGCGTACATCACTGTCTTTCCATTTTGGCTGCAAAGTATCATGCAAACCGTGTGGAATTCCTTCGTAAGATGGTTCTCCGTCAAGAGTTGGTTTTGTTGGTTTTAATTCGAAATCTCTTAGAACGAATTTGTAATTGTCTTCTTTGAAATTCGTTTTTATTGAATCCTGATCGTATCTTCTATGTCCAGACTGAAACATATTAAAATCTAACCATTTTTCGTTATGATAATTCTCAGAAGAATCAGTTCTACCGAAAGGGTGAAAAGTTACTAATTGGTTTGGATTATTCGTTTTTAAAGTATTTCCGATGGCATTCCAAATATCCATAAACTCATTTCCATGAGTATCTCCTCCGTTTAACCAAATTATGTTTGTTCTATTTTTATATCTATCAGCCAAGAACTTAGCGTAAACAATTGCTTGTTCTTTACTTACTTTATTTCCTTTCGAAACGTTTGTTCCCCATACTGGAACCATTGCCAAGTAAATTCCGTTTTTCTGAGCCACGTCTAAAGTGTAATCTACGTGATCCCAATAATCGTATTCTTGCTTATTATTAAAGTTGTTTCCAGCTGTAGTTAAAGGTTTTGAAACATCCTCGTTAATTAAAGCGGCATCGCCATAAACGTTAACAGCATTGATATTATGCAAAACCATCACCTGAACAACGTTGAATCCTTTTTCTTTTCTGTCTTTAAAATATTTCTCTATTCCTGCTCTATCTAGTTTTCCGAATGCCAGCCAGCCTGTGTCGCCCAACCAAAAAAATGGTTTTTCGTTTTCGGTCACAAAATGATGCTGATTTTTAGAAACTTTTAGCTGAGGCAGATTTTTAGATTGCGAAAAACCGCTTTGTGCTGTAAACATAAAGCTTATACTTAGTGCGAATAAAGATTTAATTTTCAGATTCATTTTGTTTTTTGTTTTGCCACGAATTGCACAAATTTTCACTAATTTTCTTTCTTTACTATGTTCTGTTTTGCCACAGATTTCACAGATTAAAAGGATTTTTTATTCTCTTTGTGTTTTTATTTCACACAAATTCTGGCAGATTATTTTTAATTTTTAATTCTCAATTTTTAATTTTTTCTAACTACAAAAAGCACTTTTTCTTTTATTTCAGCTTGTGGGATTGTCACTTGTTTTCCTCCGCTGATGTTAGCTTTTTTTGTTATATTTCCTGTTGTTGCATTGATTGTAAATACTTCAAATGTTCCTTTTTCGTTTGATAAATCGATTGTAATATCTTGGTCATTTTTCAGGTAAAAAAGATAACTTTTTCCTTTGTTTTCTAATTTCCAAAGATTGTCTGAAAACGTATTTCCGTCAACTAATTTCATTTCGCTTAAAGCAGAATAAAACTGAGGCAACTCAATTTTCGGGATATTTGGCATTGAAGCTCCCGCCATTAAAGCTGGCCATCCAAATCTTGAAGAACCATCTGTTGAATATAAAATGACTTTCTCTGGATATTTTTCTCTGTATTCGCGAACGGCACGATAAACTTGATTGTCTGTTTCTTTTCCAGTTTTTAGTTTTCTGGCGTGCTGTCTTGGTGCTAAATTAACACCTCCCTGCGGTGCATAAGCCGATCCGTCTTCTTTGTAATACCAATAACGAATATCGATTACGTCAACGGTTTTTACTCTTTTGGCGTCATTTAAAATGGCATCTTGCACATCTTTTGTAGCACTTAAACCAATTAAGCCTTTTTTGCCAGTTTCGTCTTTCCACTTTTGAGCTTGGTCTAACCAAAATTCCATAAAATGAAGCGGACCTGTATATTCGGCACTAGTTAACTGAATTACGTTGCTGTTTTCCTGAAAGTTTTCGAATGATTTTCTAATAAACCCTTCGTGTAATTTTCTTCTTTGAGCATTAGTAATATCGTAAAACTGCTCCGCCATAAAAATACGTTTGTCTCCTGCGTAAGGCGGTGGCTCTGGAAATCCTGTGCTGTTGATATTGTTCGCAGAACGCCAAGGCGAACTTGCCCAATGCGCTCCCGCTTCTAAAATATTATGCTGAAAATACTGCTGATTGATTAACAATTGTCCGTTTGGTTCTGCAAGCGTTGCAAACTGCGCTAAACGTGTCCAATACCAATCGTTGAATTTTGTTAAATCGTATTTGCTTAAATGATCCCAAGCTAACTCTTTTCCGCTTCTTGCGAAAGGCTGTTCGTAAAATGGAGGCCAAACATCGTCATCGACTCTGCGAACACGTTCGTGATCATCCATTCTTCTATCATACCATAAACCGTAATTGTGCTCTAAAGCAACGATATTATTTTTAGTTAAATAATCAACGGTTTCTTGTACTTTATCAGTCAATCCGTTTCCTGTTCTTCCAGGTACAAAACGCGTCAAATGTGGTGTTGATTTATTTACAAAATCATCGGTTAAATCTCCTCTCCACCATGCAACGTTGGTTTGTTTTCCAGCAATTACTTTTCCTTCAAAAGTTAACCAGCCATTTTCTGTTGTTACTTTCGAAGTTGATTTTTCTATTTTATTTGATACAGCTTTTAAATCGTTTGCATTTCTTAAACCTTTACTATCTGTATTAATCGGATTTGCTTTTGAAGCTTCTACAATCCATTCTTGTAAACTTTTTGCTGTTGCAGCTGAATTTTTAGTAAGCTCTTGCGCTACTTCAATCGTTGGACTTGAAGAGGGTTCTGAACCTAGATCATAAATAAATGGCTGAACAGGAAGTTTTCCTAATCTGGCTTCTAACTGTGCGTAGAATAAACTTCTCGGACTGATGTGTCCATTTACATCTTTCCAATGTCCGTTTCCTCCAAATTGTCCCCAAACTCCAAAAGCCCAGTTTTGTGCTGTTGGCGGACTGTAACATTCTACTTTTGATGCTGATGATTCCCAGATTACAGAATTAGCGGCTGTCCATCCAGCGCCTCTTCCGCCTTGTTCTCTGTTGTTGTAGCTTAACGCTTTTCCGTCGATATTAGCGATGTCAAATAAAACTCCTGTTGCCCAGCTTCCAATTGCGCCGCTGTTTTCGAATGGTAAATGTGATTCGCATTGCACGAAAGCATTTGGACCTGTTGTCCCAAATCCGCCAACGGCAAAATCATGATATCCAAATTCTGAATAACAGCGTTGGAAAAGTATTTGCTGACCTTCGGTATAAAAAGTATGTCTTCTAAATGAAGCGATTTCAGAAATCGGTTCTGTCGCAATACAATCTTCAACTGTAATCTGCTGACTTGTTTTTAAAATTGTAACGGCTCCTCCTGCAAAGTGTTTGAAATTAACTTGTTTTACCCAAGCATTTCTGGTGTTTTCAATGCTGATTGCCTGCCATCTATGTTCTTCGTCTTTTAAGTTTGAAGGATTGTAAGTTGATTTTATTAATATGTTTTCAACTCCGTTATTTTCAATTCTTCCTGCCCATAAATAAACGGTTACTTTTGAAGTTCCAAAAACATCATCCAAAGACATTGTAATTGGTGCATTTACAGTTACTTCGTTTCCGTTGATTTTAGTTACGACACGATTCCAGGTTGTAATCCAATCTCCTTTTTTCCAGCCAATCCATGAAGTTTCTCCGCCGAAATCCTGCATGTTTACTTCTTTAATGAAATTGTCTGTTAAAGGTTTGCTGATTTCGATTTCGTCGCCAACTTTTAATTTTGAAGTGTTTTTTAACTGAATTTTCTGCGTTCCAAGTGGTGTGTAAGCGTTTGCGAATTCAAATGAATCTTTATACACTTTATCGTTTATGCCTACGATTCTAATTAAAGCTTCTCTTTCTAATCCTGTTCCTAAAAGTATAGTTCCGTTTTCAGAATTGCCGCTTCCTCTTAAAACTACTCCTGATTTTCTAATGTATAATGTTCCGCTGATTTTGAAAATTCCTTTGTCTAACAAAATTGCGCCGCGAAAACCTGATTTATCTGGCTTTAGAGAGCTTACATAATCAATTGCATTTTGGATTTTCTTCGTTGCATCATCTTCTTGTTGGGAAACAAAAATTTTGTTGTCTAAATTTGGAATGGCAACTTCAGAGTTTCTATATCCTGCAAAAGAAAAATCTGGAATTTGGTTTCCTAGATTATCAGTTGTGAAAGAAAGTTTTCCTTCTTTGGTTTTAATGATATCTGGGAAATTGTTTTGGGCTGTGATGTTTAGACTTAAAAGTAACATTAAACCAGACAAAACTATTTTATCTTTTTGAAGGGAGATTGTATTTTTTAACTGGATAAAATTCACCTTATTATTTTTTTAGACTTTAAAATTAAACCATATAAGTAATATAAGCTCATATAATTTTTAGGTTTGTCTTTTTGCACAATCTTGTCATTTCGACGAAGGAGAAATCTTCGTTGCTAAATCGACAAAGATTGATATACTTTACGGAGTTTCTTGCGAAGATTTCTCCTTCGTCGAAATGACAAACTTTGGGTATATTCTGTATGTTAATTAAACCTGACAGGTTAGCGTTGAGAATATTAACTGATTGAAATTATTATTGTAACAATGATTTCAACTTAGCCAAAGTATCTGTATTATTTTCAATTTTCGTCCAATCAATTTTACTGTTTGGATCTATTCCATTAAAATATTTTTCAATGTTGGTATAACCGTCTCCATTTGCATCTTTATTAGCATCTGAAGCATCGTTCGGATTTAAGCCATATTTCTTCTCCCAAGCATCTGGAATTCCGTCATTATCTGAATCTTTATAAGCTTTTCCTTTGTAAGTTGGATATCCTCCAACTTGATCAGGATGCGTAATAATTCCTTTTTTGTATGAATCAGCAGGTAATCTTCTTTTAATGAACTCTTTTCCGATGTTGTTTTCTAAACCGTCTTTAACTTCGATTTTTCCTGTTCTAACTTGTTTTAGGATTCTTTCGTCAACAGCATCTCTTCTTGGAATTGTCGCCCCAACATTTGTCAAAACATATTCGTATGCTTCTTCTGCTTTCATAATTTTAAATGCAGGCATTGAGAAAGGTTTTGGTTGTTTGATTGCGGCTAAAAACTCTTTAGTTTCAGCCTCAGGAAGACTTTCCAATTGTACTCCGCCATTCCAGTTATCGGCTGTAACTTCTGGAGAACCTACAATGAAGTTTCCAGAAACATAAGCTCTTCCGTATTGTTTTGGTTCAATATATCCTGATTCAGGTTTTACTATTCTATACGCAATAGGTTCATTTTCCGGCGTTACCGGACCTGGTTTAAAATAGTTATTGATGATATTCAACATCGAACGATAATCTCCTCCATCAAGAGTACGATTCCACCAATTAAATACTACGTTATTCACAAAATTAAAATCGCCATGCATTCCGATAGAAGCATTTCGAGAAATATTGTCTGCCCATAAATTACGCATAAACGTACTATTTAATCCACCAATTGTACTTCCGAAAGCATGATTATAAGTATCTAAACCTTCTGATGAAATAGTGTTTTGAATCGTGATATTACTAGCTGGTAATTTTTCTAGTTTTGATTTTGAGTTAACTGCAAACTGATGTCTGTAAAGTGAAATATTTTCGTCTAATCCCCAGCTTACGGAGCAATGATCAATTATAGTATTTCCAATTACATTTCCTCCCAAAGCATCATCTCTTCTTGTTACTTCGGTTGCACCACGTCTGAAACGCATGTGACGGATAATAACGTCATGTGTATCTATTTCTAAAGTTTCTCCTGCAATACAAATTCCATCACCTGGAGCGGTTTGTCCTGCAATCGTAACGTATGGCGCACGCATGCTGATTCTTTTTTTCAATTGAATGATTCCCGAAACATTAAAAACAATAGTTCTCGCTCCAACTGCTTCACAAGCTTCACGAAAAGTTCCTTTTCCACTGTCTTCCAGACTTGTTACAACAAATATTTTTCCGCCGCGACCACCTTGTGTGTATGCTCCACCTCCTTCAGCTCCGGGAAAAGCAGGAATATCTGCCACTACAAAATCTTTTGGATACGAAGCCCAAGGTAAATAAGGTTTTCCTTGTTTTGCTTCTTCTTTAATAATGTGGTAATTGGTATTCCAAATTTCGTTAAGTCTTTTTTCTTCGTCAGCTAAAAGAGCATCCGCTTTTTCTTGAACTGGTTTAGGAATTACAGGGTATTGTGCATAAGCAGATGACACAAGCGAACAAAATGACAATGTCATAAATGTTCTTTTTAAAGTACGGTTTGGGAAAAAATTTTGCATTGAATTGTATGTGGTTGTAGTTAATAGTTTTTGGTGCAAGTTTTTAAACAGAAAATTATTCTTTTGCAGTAGAATCTTTTACTTTATTCTTTTCTCTCTGCTCAACACGTTCGTGCCAATCTTTACTTTCTTTATTTAAATCGTAACCTTGTTTTGATAAATAGTTATTGATTCTTCCTTTGTATTTACCAAACCAGCCGTGTTTTTCTTTAGATGAACCACCGTCCATTGCATGTTCTCTGGCTTCAACTAAAGCTTTGTAGATGTAGTCTTTTTGCTCTGCTGTTAAATTTGGAAGCATATCGTTGTAACCTGCGACAGTAATAGGAAGTACACCGTAAGTCATTCCGTCTTTAACTTCTGTGATTTTATCTTCTGATAATTCTTTACTTAATTTTTTGATATACGATTTGTGCAATTTTGCAATTGATTCGTCGGCTTTTGCTTTTAGTTTATCAATTTTCTCGTTTTGCTTTTCTTTAGCTAAACTCTTATCTTCTTTTACTTTTTTGATTTCAGCGTCTCTCCCATCTTGAATTTCAGTTAAATCTCTGAATTGCTGAGCGATGATGTTCGAAACTGCTTTTTCTTTTGCTTCGTTTTTCAAATCTAATTTGGTAACGATTTTTGCCGCTCTTTCATTAGTAACTTTTACATATTCAGGATCTAAATGCTGTTGCGCATTTAAAGTTGAAAATGCGAAAACCAACGATAATAAACCAGCATTTATTTTATTTAGTGCCATGAGTTTTCTTTTTTAGCATAATTATTTTAAACACATAGAAACATAGTTTTTTGTAACGTTTAAAGATGTTTCACTTATTCTAAATACACAGAGTAAGCTATGTGAAAGAAATGTATTTCTCTTTTTATTCTTTTAATAAAGCTTTAAATCTATGTTTCTATGTGTTGAATAATTCTTTCTGTTTTTCTTATTTTAAATCTAATAAAGGTCTAACTAAAGTTTCTTTGTTATTAGCTAAATCTTTCCAGTTTACTTTTATTGCAGGGTTTACACCATTTATGTAATCTTCAATATTAGAGTAACCATCTCCGTTTAAATCTCCTTTTGCATCAGATGGATCGTTTGGATTTAAACCGTATTTTTTCTCCCATGCATCCGGCATTCCGTCTTTATCTGTATCAACGTATGGTTTTCCTTTGTATTCTGGATATCCTCCTACTTGAGAAATATCAGTGATAATTCCTTTTTTATAAGAATCCATCGGTAAACGTCTGTGTTCGAATTGGTAAAATTCTTTTTTCTCTAATCCTTTTGCATATTCTGGAACTCCCGTTTTTACAGTTCTTACGATTCTTTCATCCACTTTGTCTCTAATTGGAAGAGTTGCTCCAACGTTTTTAAGAACAAATTCATAAGACTCTTCTGCAGTCATAAATTTGTTGAACCACGGCATTGGGAAAGGTTTATCTGTTTTCATTTTAGCAAAGTATTCTTTTGCTTCGTCATACGTCATTAATTCCCCTTTTTTATTCTCTAACTGAATTCCGCCATCCCAGTTGTCTTTAGTTACTTTATCGTTACCGTTAACAACGTTTCCGTTTACATAAGCTCTACCAAAAACCATGTATGGTAATTTACTTCTTCCAGATTCTGGTTTTAAGATTCTATAACTGATTGGTTGTGTTAAATCGGTTACAGGTCCAGGCTTGTAGAAATTGTTGATGATGTTGTAGTTTGCTGTATAATCGCCGCCATCTGTAGATCTGTTGTACCAGTTGAAAACAACATTATTTACAAAATTGAAAATTCCGTTCCAACCGATAGAAGGGTTTCTTCCAGCATTATTCGCCCACATATTTCTCATGAAAGAGCAGTTTTCTCCACCTAAAGTACTTCCGAAAGCGTGGTTGTACGTATCTAATGCTTCTCCGAATAAACTGTTTTGGATTGTAATATTTACCGTTCCAACTTTAATATCTGGATAACCAGGTCCTGGATTGTACATATGTCTGTAGATTGACATATTTTCATCTAATCCCCAAGTTGCTGATACGTGATCGATCATAATATTTCCAACAGGGTTTCCTCCGATAGCATCATCACGACGGCCTACGAAAGTTTCTCCACGGCGAAAACGTACGTGTCTGATAATTACATCATGCGTATCGATCCAAGTTGATTCTCCTGCAATACAAATACCATCTCCAGGCGCTGTTTGTCCCGCGATTGTAATGTAAGGTGCACGGATAATTAACGGGCTTTTCAATCTGATAATTCCAGCAACATTAAATACCACTATTCTTGCTCCTCCTTTTTCGCATGCTTCACGCAATGTTCCTGGTCCACGGTCTTCTAGACTTGTTACAGTGTAAACATTTCCGCCTCGACCACCGAAAGTAAACATTCCACCTCCTTCAGCACCCGGGAAAGCAGGAATTTCTGCCTGAGGTAAATCTGTTGGTCTTGCTGCCCACGGAATATATGGTTTTCCATGTTTTGCTTCTTCTTCAATAATAACTAAAGCTTTTTCCCAAGCTTCATCAGAAAGTTTTTGGGCTTCTTCTTTAATTGCTTTTTCCTGCGCTTGAACTTCCGGACTTATCTTTGGATATTGAGCAAAACACTTTGCACTTCCCAAAAAAAGCAGAGCTGTGATAAATAATGCGGAATTTTTCATGTTATTTTTTAATTATGGTAATTCTTTTTAAACAAATCACCTGTATTCTTGAAATACAGGTGACTGTTTTTTGTATTATAAACTATTATTTAAGTGGGTCAAATGATCCGCCCCATCCTTGAGTTTGCTCTAAATATGGAGAAGAATCTAATAATGATTGATAAATTCCGAAGAAATAGTATTCATTGTACCATGTAAACTTCCAATTGTTTGTTGTAGGATCTAAATTATCTCTTTCTACAATTTTAAAATAATTGGTATACATATAATCTAAATACGCATCAAAATTTGCCAATGTCGTTCCGTTTATTGTTACAGGAAACGAAGCTGGTTCTCTATTAAGCACAGGTGCGTTACCCGTTGCTACATAAAATGGATCTGCAGTTCCGATGTAATTTGTACCATCAGCTTTTTTTGCTACAATATAATAAGCTGTTCTTCTTGTTCCATTCAATGGCTTAACTCCAAGTCTTGATGCAGTTGCACCAGCATCAAAAAGTTTCCAACGTCTTAAATCATAAAAACGCTTATTTTCGTATGCAAACTCAATTGTTCTTTCGTTTAATACTGCTGCAAAATGCTGATCTCTTGAACTTACCGCAGCCAAACCATAATGTCCGTCACCATTTGTAATTCCTGCACGAGCTCTAACTGATTCGATCAAAGTTTTTCCTTCTGCCAAACTACCAATACCAATTGCACTTTCAGCCAAATTCAAAACAACTTCAGCAAAACGCATTTCCATATAATCAGTTCCGCTGTTCAAATATCCTGCAGAACTGCTTGATGCTTCATTTGTTGCTTTTCTAAGATAAATTCCACTTGAGTTAGCTCCTAATGTCTCTGTAAATTTATCAGGATTTGGTGCTGCTGTAGTTGGCGCTTTACTATACCAGCTATATGTCCATTGTTTAAATGCTGTATTTTCAGCATATTTCCAAGTTGCACCATTGTATGCAAAAGTTTTATAAAATCTAGGATCTCTATTTTTATAGAATAATACAGGATTGTAAGCTGGATTTCCAACTATACTTTTACCATCTGCCATAGGAAAAACATCAACCATTTGTTTGGTAGGTGAAATAGCTCCATTTCCTCCTGATGCTTTAGATCTTACTGCTCTTTCCCATCCATTATTTTTTTGAGCATTTACTATTGTTGAATTGTTAAATCCAAAAACGATAACTGCTTCAGGATTTCCTACTTCTGCAAGCCACATATTTCCCCATGCAGTTCCATTTGCTGTTCCTCCAACTGAGTAAAGTCCTTTTCCATCTGCTTCTAAAAGTGTTTTCGCTTCAAGATTTGCATCATAGGCACGTTTCCATCTTTGTGCATCATCTGTTGGATTAAAAAGCGGACTTGCCCATGTTAATAACACTCTTCCTTTAAAAGCTGCTGCCGCTCCTGCTGTAATTCTACCCCAGTTTGCAGTAGTCCATTTTACATCTTTCAATAACTCTTTTGACTTATCTAAATCTGATACAATTTGTTCGATACATACTGATGTTGGGCTTCTAGGAATTTGAGAAACGGTAGATCCTTCATCAATAATAGGATTTTGAGCTGTTAAAACAATTGGCACACCACCATACAGTTTTACCATTTCATAATATTGATAGGCTCTCCAGAAATACATCTGTCCTTTCAGCGGATTTTTATCTGCATCAGCCATTCCGTTTTTATCAATTTGCTCTAAGAAGATATTAATCTGTCTTAATCTCGTCCATGTATTGTTTGCAATACTCGAAGAGACTCTGCTTCCAATGTAAGGAAGACAGTTTGCATTGTTTGGAGAAATAGTTGCCCAAATTTTATTCCAGTTTACTTCGCCTGTTAACTCTTCGGTTGTCTGCGAAAAATCGTCATTTCCTCCAGCTGCTAAATCCCATGTATTAACTGCTGCATTATTTCCTGGCAAAAACAATCCATAAACATAATCAACATATCCAGTAGCTAATGAAGGAACTTTAAATACATCTTCATTTACACCGTTAAAATCTTTTTTCTCTTCAAGAAAATCATCATTACAGCTAGCTAAAGATAAAGCTGCTAAAACTGTAGTTAAACCTACTATTTTTATATATTTTATTTTCATAATATCGTATTTTATGAGTTATTAGAATCCTAAATTAAGTCCCAAAGAAATTGTTCGTAAAGTAGGATAATCTAAATAACTACCGTTAGCTTCCTGAAAACTATATGGATTATAAAGATTAAAAGGATTAAGCGCCACAAGATTTACCTTACAGCTATTCATTTTAAGAGCCTTTAAAGCATTTTCTGGCAATGCATAACTTAGTGTTATGTTTCTACAAGCGATTCTAAAAGAATCAACTTCCCAAAATTTAGATGCAACTGAGTTTATAGATTCAAAAGCTGGATTTGGCATTGATCCGTTTGGATTAACTGTTGGATCATATATATCATTCCAAATTGAAACTGTATTATCTACTATTTGCGGAATTTTAGTTTTTAAAGATTTTCTTGCTTGGCTTCCAATGTCGCTCCATCCATTTCCAAACGAAGCATTTACAACTGTATTCAAACTAAATGATTTATAAGCGAAACGCAAAGTAGTTCCTATAGAATATTGAGTATTTGCTTTTGAAGCCAGCTGTACTTGATCGTTTACATCTATAATACCATCTGGAGCTGCAAATTTTCCATTTCCTAAATACGCACCTCTTACATCTGAGTAATACAACATTCCTGGTTTAAGGTTTGCAACTGCTGTTCCAAATACCGAAGTAATATTATACTTACTCACATATGCATTTATATCCTCTTGAGTTTTGAACATACCTATGTAATCATATCCCCAAACTCCATTATCTGATGAATATCCTGGCTTAGGATTCCATGGTTTTAAGATGTCCTCATCATTAAAATCTCCTTTAATTACCTTATCTCCCGACCAGCCAAAACGCAAATCAATTCCATAACTTGTGTCTTTACCAATTTTATCAGACCAGCCAACAGATAATTCATAACCATATGTATCTACAGAACCATAGTTTTGTGCTGCTACTGTTCCTCCAATAGTAAAAGGAAGATTTCCTGTTTTGTTTAAAAGCAAATTAGTTCCTACATTATAATACGATTCTGCTGTAACGCTTAATCTATTGTTTAAAAATCTAGCATCAACACCAAAATTCATTTTAAGTTCATCACTCCAAGTTGCGTCTGGGTTTGGAGAAGCCTCCATTTTCCATCCATTTGTCAGGTCTGAATTTCCTCCAAAAACACCACCTTTATAACCTTGGAAAGTATAACGTTGTCTCCATAACCAAGCCTTAGTATCATCTTTTCCTAAAAGACCAACAGAGTATCTTACTTTAAGAAAATCTATAACTGAAGATTTAAAAAAGTCTTCTTTTGACATTACCCATCCAACAGAAGCCGAATAAAAATTACCCCAATAGTTTGCAGGAGCAAACTTTGTAGAAGCATCAGATCTAAATAAGAACTCTGCTAAATATTTGTCATCATATGCATAATTTACCCTTCCAACATATGATAAAGATCCTGATTCACTTTTTGTAGTAGAACCATCAATTGGCCCAGTCGCTGTATTAAACTGCCCATTTGTACCTTCTAGAACGTTTGATTTAAAAACAACTTCATTATTAGATGTTGCTTCAGATCTTTCTATTGCAAACAAACCACTTACGTTATGTTTTCCAAAAGTACGATCGTAAGAAAAGTTTAAATTATACTGTTGAGATAAATTTGTTGTATTTGAAAAATACAAACGATTTCCGTTATCATAAAATTTTGATCTAAGCGGTGGTGTTGTAATATCGTCATTATAAATATGACCATTAGTTCCCAAACCTGTAAATTGATACAAAGTGTATCCAGTACCAACTTGAGTTCCTCTGCCACTGCCCATAGTTCTAGCATATGCTCCTCTAGCCATTAATCCTTTTACGAAAGGAAATTTGTACTCAGTGTACATATTAATGGTCATTGTAGTAGCTGTAGTTTCAGCAAGATTATTTAAACGCTTAATTTCGTTATAGTGATAACGCTGATTACCGTCATTATTATTAGGAAGCTCCATTGGAAGTCCATTTACATAATTTGGAATATACGGCACGTGCATCAATAATTTATTGTAATCATTCTCTTCAACCTCTCCTCCAATTTTATTAAATGTTTTAGTTTGATCTGAGTAAAAACCAGACAATTGAATTCCAGCTTTCCAATTACTAGATAACTTAATATCAGTACCTGCTCTAAAATTCCACTTTTCATAATCTAGAGTACTTAAATTACCATTTTGTTTATAGTAAGAAACTCCCGCAAAATAAGTAGCTTTATCTGTTCCGCCACTCACATTTAAATTTTGTCTTAAGTTAAAAGAAGGCTTCCATTCGTCATCTAAATAGGTGTTCTTTAATGTCTTGAAATATTCCAATTCATCATCTGAAAAGAAATACTGAGGATCTGTTACAGGCTGATTGTAACCATTAGGTCCATTCATTATATTCACGTACTTTCCAAACTCATATGCATTTAACGTTTTTGTCTGGTAGGTTTTGTCGTTGGTACCGTAAGAACCACTATAAGTAAATTTTGGATCACCTTTTGTTCCTCTTTTAGTTGTTACTAAAACAACACCTTGAGCAGAACGAGCTCCATAAATAGCGGCAGCAGCATCTTTCAAAAACGAGATACTTTCAACCTCAGATGCGTCTAAGTTATCAAACAAAGTACTGTCGTTTAAACCTTGCGCGTCAATCTGTAATACACCATCAATTACATATAATGGATTTAGATTTCCACCATCTTTTGCTAATGAATAAGGCTGACGAATTGTTAAATTAGATTTTGCTCCAGGTCTTGTCGATCCTCCTGATACTCCAACTCCTAAAACTCGTCCTTGCAAAGCAGTTCCTAAATCACCAACAGGCAGGTCTGAAATTTCACTCATCTTAGCGGTCACTACTGAACCTGTAAGATGACTTTTCTTTTGACTTGCATATCCTACAACTACAATGTTTTCTAATTGATTTGAATCTTCTTCTAATTTTGCATCAATTACTGTTCTTCCTGAAAGAGGTAATTCTTTCTTTTTCATTCCAATAAAAGAAAAAACTAATGTTCCTCCAGCTTTTACTTTAATCTGATACTGCCCATTAAAATCTGTAGTAACAGTATTTTTTGTAGACTTTTCAGTTACGTTTACTCCAGGCATTACTCCTCCTGAATTATCTGTAACCGTTCCTGTCACGGTTACAGTTCCTTGACTGTTTGTTGTTTGAGCATAACTCAGCACACTCATCAGTGTAAACAAAAGAAAACTACATCTTTTTATAAGTGCTTGTTTCATAAATGTTTTTGTTTTGGTTAGGTTATTATTTAATGTTAGTTAGTCATGGTAAATGTGCCTCTTTATTTCTCTAAGATTCTAATGAAAACTTAAAGCAATAAAATTAAATGTTAAAAACACATTTATTTTTTTGTATCCCAAAAATATAACGATGATACATTACAACCGTCCTGCACTATCCTGCTTTAATGGCATTATCTAAAAAAAAGCAACTCAAAAAAACAATATTAATAAAAAATAGAAAGAATATGTGTGCGATATCGAAAATTTAGGCAATATGTTTACGCATAATTAAATAGAAAGATCGCAATTTTAAGAAATGCAGCAGTATCTTCATCAAAACTAAAAATTAGCTGTTAATTTTGTAAAATTACGCTGTGAAGCTCTGAATTTTAAAGCGTTAACTTTACACTTATAATTCTAATAAGAGGTTTTTACTTAGCTTTAAGAGTACATATTAGCCTAATAAAACCTACAAATACTACAACTTAAGTCTTTTGAATATTCCTTAAAAATTTCACAAAAAATATTTTTTTTTAAACGTAAATTCTGACCAATACTTTTTATAAGTGTAAAACAAACAAATATTCAAAATTATGTTCAAATATCGTTTGCCTTAAAAAACATTAAAATGTTGGAATGGTAAAATATTATCGAAAAGGAAGATTTTTTTTTATGATTGCTTTCTAATTTTATTTACTAGGATTCCATCCGTTTAGAACTAAATCCCTACTGTATTTTTTACCATCTGCTTTTTTTAGCTGATGTGACCACGCAGCTCTTTGAGATAAATCTTTTGCGCTAGATCCTTTACTTCCCAATTCAGCATAATACGCCGTTTTATCTTTATCGGGAAATCTGGTATCAATCCACGCATTCCAACCTTCTGGTGTAATATGAGAACCAATATCAGTATTAATGAAAACCGTTTGAGCGTATGGCCGCCAAGGTCTTCCTAAAAAGACTTTATCTACAGATTTGTCTTTTGCGCTAAGCTTACAATCAACAAAAACAAAACCGTAAGCTTGTCCCTCCGGAGTTGAAGCTGCCGTAATATAAGAATTGACTAAACTTTCAATCGTGCATTTATAAAAATAAGCTGTTGCAGCACCAAAAATAAAATCAGTTGTTCCGTTAATAAAACAGTTTTCAAAATAAGTTCGAGTATTTCCTTCTGATAAATAAAGCGTATCCTGATTCCCTAAAAGATTGCAGTTTTTCACAATAACACGATCGCTTTTAATATGAAGTGCCACCGCCTGTCCTACTCTGCCTGCCGTATTTTCAACAGTAAGATTTTCGAGTGTACAATCGTTTCCTTTAATCAAGAAAGAATAAGAAGTTCCTGTTCCAAACTCTTTTTTGCCAGATGCATCAACTTCTCTTAATGGTTTTCCCGAATAATCATCGAATGAAATAATAGTTTTGTTTCTGTCAAGACCTTTTAAAGTAATGAACGTTTTAGAAACTGGAATCTCCAATTTCTCGACATACTTTCCTGGCTTTATACTTATTATAACACGTTTTTCTGAATTGTCCTTGATATTGTTTACTGCTTCTTGAATGGTTTTAAAATCGCCTGAACCATCTTGAGCAACCGTTAATGCCAATTTGTTATCGAGCGTTTGGGCCGATATTGAAAGTGTTGTTACTAAAAACAAGGCTAGGGCATATTTCATGTTTTCCAATTTACTTATTTATCTTCTATTTATCCTTCTATGAGAAATTTAAAAATCCGTTTATAATCCGCGTCTTTACGAAGTAAATCCGTTTCATCCGCGTACAAACTTAATGCGACATCCAAACCGTCATTTCGCCTTTTCCTTTATTTCCCCATGCAAAATACGGAATCAATTTTACGGGTACAGCAGTTGCATCTTTAGACGAAAGCGATTTGTATAAAGTTTTATTCCAAGAATTATTCGAATTTATAATGGCTTCTGCATCAATACTTACTAAATTTCTATTACTCAACGTGAAATTGTTAGTTGTAAATTTCGATTTCAAATTCAAAGCCACATCATTAACGCTTATTTTAGCAGGAAGCTGATCCGATTCTAAACAATAAACCAAAGGCCCTCTTTTTACAGCAACCTGATTTTTAACTTCTTCTACTAACGGATTGGCTTCCATCAACTCGACTGGCATCGGGAAATTTATTTCAATAATATCTCCTTTTTTCCATTTTTGATTTAATTTCAAATAACTTCCTGAAATGATTTTATCATTAATCTTGGCATTATTAACTGAAACCGAACCACTCTGACTCCAACCTGGAATTCTTAAAAAGAAATTCTGCAAATCTTTAGGAGCTTTTACAATTTTCAAAGTTATTTTTCCATCCCAAGGATAATTAGTTTGCTGTTCAATTTCAATTTCTTCTCCGTTTAAAGATTTTGTTTTCAATTGATTACTTCCGTATAAATTTACATACAAACCTTCTTTTGAAATATTATAAGCATAATTTCCAACTTCGGCAACCGTTCTCGTTACGTTTGGTGCGCAACAATTTGATAAGGCGATATAACCTTCACGTTCATTTCCCCAACGCTGATGAAATGGCAAATCGTTAGAAACATTCAGCGGATTATTATACAAGAATTTTTCTCCTTCTAAATCCATTCCAGAAAGAACACTATTGTACAATGCCAATTCTACAATATCAGCATATTTGGCATCTCCAGTAATCTGAAGCATTCTCCAATTCCATAACACATTTCCAATATTGGCACAGGTTTCGGTATGAGCCGTTGCATTTGGCAGTTGAAAAGGTCTTCCATACGCCTGATGAATTTTCTGAACAACCGTTGGATCATAAGAAGTTCCATCTGGGGAAACTCCATCGTATAAAGAACCACATCCTCCCGTAATGTACATTTTACGATAGGTTACATCATCCCAAATCGATTCTAAATTGTCTAACAATTTCTTTTCTCCTGTTTCGGCATATAAATCGGCAACTCCGGCATAAAGATAATTCGCTCTTACAGCATGTCCCATCGCAGTAGTCTGCTCTCTAAATGGAATTCTATCTTGATTATCATCGGTTCCGTCATTTGTAGTTCCGCGAATGTCAATTAGATTATTAGCTAATTCTAAGTATTTCGGGTTTTTAGTCGTTCTGTACATTTCGACAATTCCCATGTAATGTGACGGACAAATTGCATTTCGAGCCAATTCTGGCGAAGCTTTTTTGTAGAAATCATATAAGAAATCTGCAACTCCTTTTCCAATATTCAAGAAGTTCGTTTTTCCTGTGGCACGATAATGAATGCAAGCTGCAGTCATTAAATGTCCCATATTGTATTTCTCAAAACCCAATTGTTTTTTCACTTCTTCTGGGCCTAAAGTTCCCCAACGTTCGTCGATTAAAACTGGTGTATGAATATAACCGTCTTTGCGCTGTACTTTCGCGAAAAGCGCAATGGCTTTATCCATTTCTGCGTCGAGTTTTTTATCTTTTGTTACGGCATAAGTCGCTGCCATTCCTTCAAAAATTTTATAAAAATCTCCATCATGAAAAGAAGGTCCTTTAAAAGCTCCTTTGCTTAATCCTGCTGCTATTTCAAAGTTTTTGTAAGCATGCGAAACTTCATCGTTATGATACAAATCCCACATGTACGGCAAGGTATTTTTGGTTTCTACATCAAATTGTTCTTTCCAAAATCCGTTTGTCCATTTTACATCTTGTAAACCTACGCTTTGTAATTTGGAATATGGACTTTCTGAATTTGCAACCAAACCTTTGTTCTGGGCAAAGATTACGGTTGAAAGAAATAAGGATGATATGATGATATTCTTTTTCATTTTGAATTTATTTTTTGTTTGCCACGAATTACACGAATTGCACTAATTTTTTCTTTTTCTTGCCACAGATTAAAAAGATTAAATTGATTTTAATACTAAATAATCTCTGCTAATTCTTTATCCCGATAGCTATCGGAGTGGCAAAAAACTAATTCGTGGAAATTAGTGTAATTCGTGGCTAACTAATTTTTTATTTTACAAAGAAACTAATAGTTCTGCTCATTGAATCTCCATCCGCATCTTTTACAGTAACGATGAAAGAAGCAAAACCTTTATCTGAAGCCGTAAACTGAATTTCTTTTCCTTTTAAACTTACTTTTCCATTTTTTACATCGGAGAAAGTATAAACAGGTTTGTTTTCAAAACCTTTGAAATAATCCGCTGCATTTAAAACTTTTTTATCTTTTAAATTGATGAAATAATGAGGCTGCGCCAGCCAGTCTAAATAATTATCCAACTGCGTAAATCCATCTTTATCAGTATCCTGATTAGCATCTGAAAAATCTCCTGCTGGAGAATTTTCATTTAGACCAAAAACCTTTTCCCACCAGTTTGGTAAACCATCATGATCAGTGT
Source organism: Flavobacterium sp. YO64 (assembly GCF_004119505.1). Classification (NCBI taxonomy): domain Bacteria; kingdom Pseudomonadati; phylum Bacteroidota; class Flavobacteriia; order Flavobacteriales; family Flavobacteriaceae; genus Flavobacterium; species Flavobacterium sp. YO64. Next base: position 140,142 of record NZ_NRQV01000007.1, read on the forward strand.
CCCAATCTGATGGACGAGTTTCTGACGCAAAATTTGGCCATCCTCCTGCATCCTGTTCGTTATCAATCATACCGCCTAAACCACTTTTGCTTCCTTTGTAAGTAAATGTTCCTTTTAAAGTTTCGTTTATAATTCGGTTATCGTGTTTATCAAAAAACGGCTGATTAGCACCAACATCAGAAAGTACATTTTTATAAGCCGCTTTCGCTGATTGCGTGTTTACATAAGAAGGAAAAAATGGTTTATCTACAAAAGTTTCATATTCCACTTTTTCTCTATTTGTTACAGTCGATTTTCTGCCTTTATCTTGAGATTTCTCATCGAAATAACCAGGCATAACATTTCCATCAAAATAATAACGCTGCATTCCTTTTCCAACGCCTTCATGCTGTGCATTTAACGCTACAAAAATTCCCGTTGAAGCACCCGGTTTATAATAATTATTGACAAAATTTACCTCGTTTGCACCACCGTCAGTTGTTCTTTTTCCCCAGTTGTAAACCACATTATTAGTAATATCCAATCTTCCTGTATAAAATCCATCGCCGCTTAGACCTCCGCCAATACTCCAGTTTCGTCCGTAATTATGAGATAATAAGTTATGATGAAAACTACCTATATCGCCGCCAATTGTAGCAGCATAACCGTGCATTTTTCCTGCTTCGTATTTATCATGTCCCGCAACGTTTAAAGCTTCCGAAATTAAAGTTCGTTGTAAAGTAATATGATGTGCACCACGCGAACTAAACGATTCATCAATAGTCCAGCTAATCGAACAATGATCGATAATACTGTAATCGGCACCAGTTAATCCCATTCCGTCAAAAGTGGTTCCGCCTCCGATTCTCACTTTTAGAAAACGAATCACTCCATCATTTCCCGTCAATCCAATTGGCGCTCTGCTAATCGTAATTCCTTCTCCCGGAGCAGTTTGTCCCGCAATAGTAATATAAGGCTGATTTGCCACTAATCTCGAAGCCAATTTTATATTTCCTGAGACGTTGAAAACAATAGTTCTAGGACCAACTTCCTGATTGATCGCATCTCGTAAACTTCCCGGTCCGTCATCATTTAAATTGGTTACTTCAATTACTTTTCCGCCACGACCTCCAACAGCATAACGACCGTAGCCTTCAGCTCCCGGAAATGCCAATTGTGCCGGTTTAAACGACCAAACATTTCCTAGAGTTACTTCGCCATTATTATCTACTTCATCCACTCTCCAATAGTAAGTTGTACCAGTGTATAAGTCAGAAACTGTAAAAGATTTATCCGTTAGTTTTCCTTTAAATTCTTTTGAAGCTTCTGTTGCGTTTTCTACCGCATTTTTATCTACACCAAAATATAATTTATGAGAGGCCACATTTTTTACAGCATCCCATTTTAAAGTTAAAGTTTTACCTGCTTCAACATGTTCATCTCTATTTTTTGGTTCTGGAGTACGAGCCTGATTCATCAAATTTGGCGTATCAATTTCAAAGCCATTGATTACAATCTGTTTTACAATATCAGGATTTGAAGTCGGATCAATTTCAAAACGAACAATTACATCTTTGCCTTTTTCAGCATTAAAAGAAATGTAAGCCATTGAAGCATCAACTTTAGCATTGGCTCTCTGACTTGCATTTACAGTTTCCTGAAGTTTTCCGTTTACATAGATTTTTATTGGAGAAAAAGTTTTCCCTGTAATCACATCAAAAGCATTATGAAAAGTCAAAAGTGTATGTTTTCCCGCTTTCAGTCCGCTTATTTTTAGTTCTAGATTTTCAGCCGTAACCAAACCATCACTTCCTAATTTATTGTAAAACGGAGCGCTCATCCCAACTTTATACCATTTTGAAGTAAAGTTTCCTTTTAATTTAAAATTAACTCCATTAAAACTTTTTTGGTCTTCTTTTCCTTCATTAATCACCCACGAATCATAACTCGGATCATGAACTTCCTCCAGTCTTCTCTGAAAAAAATCAAAGTCAACTTTTACAATTTGTTTATCAGCATTTACAACTGATTGTGCTTGTCCGTTTGCTGTGAAAAGTGCTGCCAATGCAAAAGAACACACTAATTTCTTTATCATTTTGATTTAATTTAATTTCGTTTTTTCTGCTTCAGATTTTCCTAACAGATTTATAATGTCTTTTTTTCTTTCTTCTGGAATTACTTTTAAAACCTTCAATTCTCCATTTAAGAGTTCGGCTTCAATTGTTGTATTTTTTTTGGCATGTAATTTAAAATGGACGTTCCATTCTTTTGGCCAAGCTGGAAAAAGATAAATCTTTCCATCTGCTTCCTGCAAAAGCATTTCCTGCATGCCAATCATTCCCGATCCACCCCAATTATGATCTGGAACCCAGTCAAATCCCGGTCCCCAGAATGCTGGAAAACGTCTTTCTGAATTAGCCATTTTCATTTTATTATATTTCATCGCTTCTTCCGTTAAACCTAAACGAGCCGAGAAAATATTATCTTGTTTCCATCCTATGTGACTTCTAAATTTTAAAGCATCTGGATCATATTTCCATGTATTTAAAGCTGTTTCTAAATCAGGTTTCCCAATGCCGTAAATTCCCCACGGATAAACAGGATATAGTTGTGGCACTTCCGAATTATTTACTCTTTCCCAAGTTTTGGCAGGAAGTAGAACTTTATGATTCTCAATCTGTCCGAAATTTAAAGGCGGAATTCTGGTTTGAAATGCTTTTAAATATTCTGAATCTTCTTTGGACAATTGATTACCTGAAAGGTTTAAAAGGTTTTCTGTAATAACTTGCAAAGCCGAAATTGTGCTGTTGGCATTATTCGCCATTTTATATGTTTCAGCTCCTGAACCCGGAAAAAGAATTAATTTTCCGTTTCCATCCAAGGCTTTTCTTCCTCGTTGTTTCGCTAAATATTGATAATGTTCATCAAAAAATCGAAGACAGCTTATAATAAATTGATTATATTTTTGAATATCTTCTCCAGCATATTCTTTCTGCTGCAACATCATTTGACAAAATTCTAAAACCGTATCCCATTCGTATTCGAGCCACGCATTGTATTCCATTCCCGAATCGTAGTCTGCGGGGCGTTTCCATTCGTATTCAGCTGGATTTGGTAAACCGAAGTTTTCTAATTGTTCTGTAAATGAAGCGCCGTTATGTTTCCAGTAAACTTTGCTTCTTAATTCAGCATTTTTTTGAAGACTTACGTAATAATCCAATTGTGATTTCATCATATCAAAATCACCGCTTTTTACCATCGGAAAATAAACCAATCGCTGATTTTGAGCCGTCATCGTTCCTCCGCCCCAATTTCTGAAATCGGGCGTAAAATTCAGGTCTTTGTTCGTGTAAACAGGATCAACTGTAAAAAGTCCGCCATTGAATTTTGTTGGATATTTTCCGTACGCATTACATCCAAGCACGTATCGGAACAATTGATAATTCTGCCCGATTTGATAAACCGAATCTTTAACAGTCGATTGATTTTTTTGAGTGAAAATAAAACTGCGATTCCAGAAATTATTCCACCATTTTTGAGTATTTTTTTCTGCCTGTTTTGTTGTGTTTTTATTGGCTGAAATCAAACTTTTCAATCCATTATTCCAAGTAGAAAAATCAGATTGATTGGTGTTTAGATAAATTTCTAAAGAATATTTTTTGGATGGTTTTACACTTGATAAATTAAAACCTTTAAAATCGGTATTCTGATATTTTCCTAAATACGTTCCGCTTGGTTTTAGGTTATTTCCTGTCATAAATCCACCGAAAGTCAGATTCGCAATTGGGTTCAGCATTTGCTCTTTAACCGATTCCATTTTTTGTTGTTTTACCGCTACGTCAAAAACCGTATTTTCTCTATTTCTATGATAGAATTTAACTCCATTATTTTCAAACGAAATAGAATCTTTATACGTAACAAGTTCTCCCTGAGGTGCCCATTTATAAGAATTGGCATTATTTTCTTTTCCTTTCGGATAACGGTTTTGATAACGCCAGCTTTCATAAGAAGCCGTCATTTGTAAGGCGTTTTTACTTTCTAAATCAACATGAATAATCGGTTTAAAAACATCCACCCAAAGTTTGATTTTAGTTTCATTCTGCTCAACTAAAACATATCCATCTTTTAGTTTCAGTTCCTGATGAAAACCTTCTTTTCCTGCAAATGGATTTGGTGTTAAAGTAACTTTCACTCGACCTAATTTCAACAAAGTATTATGTTCGTCAAAAGTCCCGCTTCGTGAAAAATAAAAATACAAATCACCTTTCTCGACCCAGACATTCATGCCAATATCACCGCCTCCCAAAGGCATAGATTCAGATGAATTATTGCTTTGTGTTGTCCAAACCTGATTGTAATTATCAAGCACAGGGATTTGCGCTTTAAGGCAAAGCGTTGTGAAAAGAAGTATAAATAGTATATTATTTTTCATTTTTTACATTTTCCTGCAATTCCGAAGCTTCGGGACAAAATCTTGGAGGTATTTATTTTTTTATTTTCTCTCGCAGATTTATTCTCATTTCTTGTCATTTCGACGAAGGAGAAATCTTCGCAAGTAACTCCGCAACGATAGTCGCCAATCTTTTTCGACTTTCTCGTGGAGATTTCTCCTTCGTCGAAATGACAAACTAGACGTTAAACTCATAAGTCAAACACCTACAAGTTTTTGAAAACCTTGCAGGAGCATCCGTATATTACCATTCGTCTGTTCTAAAAGAAGAAACTGGTAAACCGCCTGCACTAAACAATTCCGCTTTTGCGAAATCTTTCCATAAATATCTTACTGCCACTGGATTTTTCACTTTATCAGAAGTCAGAACTACTGACTTCCTTCTTACAACAGTTTTAGCTGGATAAAAAACTTTGTCTGCTCCTGCGATTTCAAAACCTAAAACTTCTTTGTCATAAGATGTAATTCCGTTATTAACATCATCAAAAGAAACCGTTAAAGCACCATCTTTTATTTCCATCGATTTGTATTTCGGACTTTCGAATTCAAAACCTTCAATTCCGTACGTTCTTGCCAAAGCTTGAAAAGCCAGACGGTTTCCTCCTTTTTCCTTGTCCATTGGATGAATGTTATTCTCTTCTCCAACATCCATTAAAACTGCCATTGCTGAATTCGGAATTTCCTTTGAAGCCTTAAACTGCGCTTCTCTCAAATAAGCCGAATTGTATTTTTCCAGATAATCTTTTGGATGAAATGAAGCATAATTAAAAGGCGCAATCTGAGCAAAATAAAAAGGAAAATCTCCCTGATTCCACAACGTTCTCCAACTACTGACCATTTTCTTCATTAAAGCGGTATATTCAGAAGCTCTTTCGTAATTCGATTCGCCTTGATACCAAATACAGCCTTTAATTCCATAACCAATTACAGGCGAAAGCATTCCGTTAAATAAAGTCGTTGGAACACGATTTGGATCTTTTGCTAATTCTTCTTTTGTAGTCGGAATTTTAGCGCTGGCAAAATCTTTCAGCATTTCTTTGTTCATCCAAGCTTCCATGCTCGAACCGCCGTACGAAACATGGATTAATCCAACCGGAACATTTAAAACTTCCTGTAAAAGCGATCCAAAATACCAAGCCGTCGCACTAAAATTGGATGTTGATTTTGGAGAAGCTTCTTCCCATTTCCCTTCAAAATCTTGTAAAGGTTCTAAAACCGTTGCTCTTGAAACTGTAATTAAACGAATGTTTTTATTGGTTGATCTTACAATAATTTCGTTTCCGTTTTTAACAGGTTGTCCTTGAAATCCTTTTAATGGCATTTCCATATTCGACTGTCCTGAGCAAAGCCAAACTTCTCCCAACAGAACATTTTTGATGGTTACTTTTTCATTTCCTTCTGAAACTTCAATTGTGTAAGGTCCGCCAAAAGAAATAGTTTTTAAATCCGTTTTCCATTTACCAGAAGCATCTGCTTTTGTTTTGTAGGTTTTAGAATCCCATGAAGTTTTGATTACGACATTGGCGTTTTTTTCTGCCCAGCCCCAAATAGGTGCGTTTGATTTTTGTTGCAGCATCATGTTATCAGTAAACAAAGCTGGTAATTTGATTTTTGCATTGATTTGAAAACTTGCTAAAATCGTTAATAATGCAATAATTGATTTTTTCATTTTAATTTATTTTTTATTGCCACAGATTAAAGGGATTAGAAGGATTTTTAATCTGATTTTTTTAATCTTGTTTTTTATTCTTTAAATTCTCAAAAGATATGTCGCTCCTCTGGAGCTAAACTAATCTCTAGACATTCTTTTCTATAAATATTTTTCTCTTCCAGAGCTTTTCTTCGTTGTGTTCAATAAAATATTCAAAATCAAAACACATCTTAAATTTTCGTTCTATAAAATATTTTATTCCTTAAGGACTTTTCCGTAAGTCCCAGAGGGACGAAATATTTATAGAAAAAATGATACCTAACACAAAAGCTCCAGCGGAGCGACATATTTATCTTCATTTTCTATTTTGTAGCCATTTAAAAAAAAATCTGTAAAAATCCTTTAAATCTGTGGCTAACATTTATTTCTCCTGTAAAATCACAACCGGTCCAAACAACCCTGCTTTCAACAACGGTTCTCCCTCTAAACGAAACGGCGCTGTTGTCCACGTTAATCTTTCTTCTTTTGGCAATTTTTGATCGCCGATTAATCTATTTGCCCAGGTATTTGTGACTTTAATTTCTATTGAATTTTTTCCCTTTTGTAAAGCTTTTGAAATATCAGTTTTGAAAGGGAAAGTCCAAAGCGTTCCACAGTCTTTTCCATTGATTTTGATTTCGGCAATATTTGAGATTTCTCCTAAATCCAACCAGATTTTATTAGAATCTTTTCCTTTCCAAACAAACTCTTTTTTATAAACTACTGTTCCAGAATAATACTTAATCTGATCATTATTTGAAGTACTCCAATCAAAAAGTTTATTTGTTTCTACAACCTCTTTTGGACCTTTAAATTCAGCATCAAACTGCAATTCCCAGTTTTCATCTAAAGTCTGAACTTTTTCAAATTCAGAAGATTTTCCATGTGCTAAAACTTCTTTCGTTTCTCCTTTAAAAATCACAAAACCAGATTCGTTGGCATCTAAAGCTATCGAAACAATTGTTCTTCCGTTTTCTATTTTCCAATTGGCTAAAGCCGAAGTTTGATCTGTTACGGGATTATACCATTGCGGAACTTTTCCTGCTATTCTGAAAGAAGCATCAAATGTTCTTTTTTCTCCTTTTTGATTGGAAATAAAATAAACATCTTCAGTATCCGATTTACGATGTGTCCAAGCCAATGTTTCGGCTTCCAAACGCTTTAGATTAGGAAAATAAATATCCTGAGTAATTCCGATCGAAGCAAAATCATTTCCTAAATACGGTAATTTGATAACTGTTCCTTTTCCGATTTTCCATGTTGATGAATTGGAATTATTCCAAATTTCATCAATTACATTCTGCCATTTCTTTTGATCGGCTTCTGATTGAATTCCTGGCTGAAAATTCGGTTTTTCATCAACAAAAATGGTTGCTCCGTCTTTAATCAATTTCAGTATTTTTTCGGCTGAAGCCAAAGAAAGTATCTTATTTGGTGCCATTTTATGACTTCCCGGAAAGAATAAAGCTCCATATTCTATTCCTCCATCAAACGAAATTTTTCCGTTTACTACTTTAGCTCTATTAATTAAAACATCAGCATTAAAAGAATCATATTGATAACCATTTAGCGGATTAATCCATTGTGATAAATCGGTAATATTTTTAGAATAGGTCACTTCTTTAGGCATTTTTGCCGTTGGCTGACCTTCATTTTCTAAACGGATTTTCTCGCTTTCCTGTCTTTCTTTTCCGAACACATTTGGGATAAACGGAACCAAACGATCTGGAACAAAAGAACGGGAAGGATAATCTTCGCCAATAAAAACTGCCAAATCAATTACAGGTTTTCCTTTTTGCAATTGAAACTGTACTCTTTGGCAATAATCAAACCACGCTTTTCCTGGTTTCCACCACGTTTGGTCTCTTTGGAAAAAGGTTCCAATATCGTCCAGAGTCATTCCGGGTTTTCTGTCCGTCCACGGATTATGCACAAAAACATGATAGAATAAACGGTTGGTTCCTAAAGCATAATTGCGGTCTGCTGTTGTTTTTAGATTTCCGGGATGTTCGTCCCAATCCATTCTCAGAGCCGTAAAAGATTCTGCCTGAATAATATCTTTTCCGTAGATATGCCCGCCAGAAATGGCATCGACCATATCAAAAGGTTTGTCGTGCGTTGGGCTTTTCAGCCAAAATTCTCCACCCGGATAATCAACATATTTATAATGCAACAAAGCATCACTCATCATCGTTGGCGCAACATTTTCTGAACTTAACTTAACGTTATATTCTTTGGCAATCTGAGCGACAGTTCCGTAGAAATTATCGGCAACTAAATCGGCAATTGTTTTTCTAACATCATATAAAACTTTCTCTGAAAAATCAGCACTTTCTATCGGAATTCCCGCCATAACGAGAAGATATTCTACAAGATCGTAACCACGTCTCTTTTTAAACTCTGCCTGAAAAACCGAAGACCAGTTTTGGCTTCCACATTCCCAGCTGTCAAAATGAAGAATTTCTAAAACTTTTGAAGCCAATTCAGGCCCAGCAGAACGAACGGCTTCTCCAAACCAATTATCTAACTGAAAACGAATTAATTCAGGATTAAATTTGTCAACTTCCAGTCCTTTTCCTGCTCCGCCAGTTGCATTTTCATGTCCTGTAGAAGTATGTCCCATTCGGATAATTTTCCATTTCTCTTTTGGTGCTTTCCAATTCAAATTTCCATCAGCATCAACAAAATTAGAAATATTGATGATTTCTGTTTTTTTGAATGCATCAGAATTTGGAATTTCTTTTTCAGTAGTCTGTGGAGTCAAGCGCCATATTGCTCCTGATTTTCCTTCGTAATTATTAATTAGCGACTGATTCGAAAGTGTAATTTTACTTACTTTCAGGTTTTGTTTCCACTTCGCAAAATCCAAATCTTCTGCTCCGGGTTCTGTCCCTTTTGGATCGTAAACAAATCTGAAATATTTTGCTGTAACTGGCGTAATGGTATGTGTATTTGGGAAATCCATATCCTGCCAGCCATGACGCGGTGCAATCAGTCTTTCGTGAAATCTAAAATGAACGCCGTCATCGCTCACTTCCACAATTAGACGTTGTGCCTGAAAATCTCTTCCTTTGGTTTCAATGACAATAGATTTACAGGTAAAAGGCTGTGCAAATTCGTACTGAATCCATCCGGCATCGGCAAATTTGAAATTCTCGTCTTTCTTAGGATCAGCCAAAAACGATGCATCTGTATTGTTTGATGTGGTAACTTTTGGCAGTTGCATCTGCGAAGTAATTTGGTATTCTTTAATCGGAATAGCAAAAGTGGCAATGTCTTTATAATAGTCTTTGTAATGCGCTGGAACTGGTAGTTTTGACGTAACTTTTTTTCCGCCTAAAATTTCAGTCGTCGACCAAACTACTTTCTGCATCGACATTTCTGGTGTAATCCATGGCCCGCCTGCAACGGCAAATCCGTCTGCTCCGTGAAAAGCTAGTTTCAAACCTAAACGATCTGCTTCTTTAAAAGCCCAATGAATCATATCCCAAAACTCCGGACTCAACTGCAAAACCGGCGGATCTATCAATGGTGGATTGGCTGGCCCTTTGATAGTCATTAAATAAGCACCCGCAATTCCCGCTTGTTTCATAGCTTCTAAATCGGCCGTAATTCCAGGTTTAGAATACGCCGATTTCATCCAATACCAATATACCCAAGGTCTTGAGGATTCTAATGTTGGCTGAAAGTTGGTTTCTTTTTTATGGACTTCCTGTGCAGAGACGAAGCTTGCTAAAAGGAGGATAAAAAAGAGGTGTTTTTTTTGAAACATTTTATTGCTTTTATTTTGTTTGTAAACCCGACAGGTTTTTGAAACCTGTCGGGTTTGATGTATTATTTGTTATTAAAAACATAGCCAATGGTTTCAGCCATTGGAGCGCAACGTGATTTAACGATACGTTTCCCGAGGTTGAAACCTCGGGCTATGTTTGATAATCTTTCTGCAGTTTCTTGCGAAGATTTCTCCTTACGTCGAAATGACAAACTTTATCTTTAATTTTTAGTTCTTAATTTTAAAATTATCAATTATCTAATATTTAAACTTCTTCAAACTATTTTCTAACTGATTTTTTGATCCACTGAAAGGCGTCAAATAAAAACTATACTCATAATTTCCAGACTTAATCTGATATTGTTCTAAAGGCTGTGCAACCAATGTCCAGCTATCGTTTCCTCCAACTCCCATTTGGATTAAATCGATGTTTACTGTTAAAAATCCCGGATCTTTCAAATCGTATGTATGACCAGATGAACTTAGGTTTTCCTGCGTATACGGCCATGCGCTCATGCTTAAAACTTTGGTATCGTTTACTACTAAAAATCCGTTGTTTTTCTGCGGAGTACTTAATGCCATCCATCTTACATCACATCGGTTTCCGTTTTCTTGTGGTTTTGGGTAATGTTCAATAAAATCATTTATTGGAAGCGAAAATCTCCCAACAAACGAACCGAAACTTCTGTCGCTGTAATTTTCTAGTTCTCCTTTACCGTACCATGAAATCTGGTCGAAACTTCTTTTAACTCCCATCTGCATTCCGATTTTTGGAATGTTTGGTAGTTTGTCTGAAGCTTTTAAACTGTAATCTACTTTTATTAATCCGTTTGGTAAAATGTTGTAGATTACTTTTACACTAGCACTGTCTTTTATTACTTCGTAATCACTTATAATCTTAATTTCAGAAGCTGATTTGTCAATTGAAATATTAACCAATTTTGGTTTTGCTTTGTACCATTGTTTCAACAACTTTTGCGATTTCCATCCACGTTTATCGTTGTCTGTAAGTGGTCTTACGAAGTTTGGTAATAATGGTGCAAAAACTTGTTCTTCTCCGTTAAAAATATAAGAACTTAAAGCTCCGTTTGTTTTTCCAATTGTAATATCAAAAGTTTTTCCTTTGATTTTGAAATCTGAATCGGATTCTGAAACGTTCAGTGTTTCTTTTTTAGATTCTGGAGAAACGGTTTCTCTCTTTTTCAATATAAACTGATCTTCCGCGACAGCGTAACCTTTTGAAGCCCATAGTTCCTCTTTTGAAAACTGGAATTCTATATTTAAAATATATTCGGCATCCGCTTTCATTTTTGGGAGATACGGACTCACATCTAAAGTTGTTGATTGTCCAGCCTCTAGTTTTAGTGGTTTTAAAATCTGAGTTTTGATTACATTTCCGTTTTCCAATACTTTTAAAACTGGAATATAACCTTCTAATGATTTAACAGCCTGACGATTTTTGATTTCTAATTGATTTCCGTTTAAAGTTGAAACCGCTGGCTGATACACCCATTTATTCTCAAAAATAGATCCTTTTGGTTTTCCATTAGAATCTACAATTCCTTTTGTATTGAAGTTTCCATCGTGGTATTTCTCGCCAAAATCTCCTCCGTGTGCAAAATAATTCTGACCTGATCTGGAATCAAATTTTACGATTCCCTGATCTTTAAATTCCCAAATACAACCTCCAATCACTCTTGGAAGCGAACGGAATTCATCCCATAATTCTTTTAAATTTCCAACTGAATTTCCCATCGCATGAGAGTATTCAACGAAAATAATCGGACGAGTATCTTTCTTTTGATCTACTAAAAATTTAGGAGTGAAAACGCCTGGATAAAAACGGCTCACCATATCGACATACGAATCATCCTGCGGATTTTCGAATCGGTACGCATGATCGATCGTTTTTGGATATCTAGGATCAAGCGGATCGATATAACCATCTAATTTTGCATTTCCCTGCGCTGGTTCGTAATGAACTGGACGCGTAATATCAAAATCATGAACCCAGCCCGACATTGCAGCATGATTTGGTCCTTTTCCACCTTCATTTCCTAAACTCCACATTACAACTGATGGATGGTTTTTATCTCTTTCGACCATTCTCGTCATTCGTTCCATATAAGCATTTGTCCAAAGCGGATCATTGCTTAATTATCCGCCAATTCCATGTGTTTCCTGATTGGCTTCGTCCATGACCATGATTCCGTATTGATCGCATAATTCGTAGAAATAAGGATCGTTTGGATAATGGCTTGTACGAATAAAATTGAAATTAAACTTTTTAATCGTGGTAATATCTTGTTTGATATCTTCTCTCGTAACGGCTTTTCCTCTTGTCGGATGATGATCGTGACGGTTTACACCATAAACGTAAGTTTCTTTTCCGTTGATGAGCATTTTTCCATTTTCTTTTGAGAATTCAATCGAACGGAAACCCACTTTACAGCTTTTGGCTTCTGTAACATTGCCGTTTTTATCTTTTATAGAAATGACCATCGTATACAAATTCGGCTCTTCTGAACTCCATTTCTTCGGATTTTTGATCGTTTCCTGAAAGAATCCGAAACGAACATTATCCAAACGAGGATAACTTTCATTAATCAAATCAATTACTGGTCTTTGAAGTGGTTCTTTGAACATTGAAGTATTATTGGCATCATATAACTGCACATTCATCGTATAATCTTTGACTTTTTCTCCTGTAAGATTTTCTACTTTTGGGCGCAGTTTAAAGATCGCATCGGTATATTGTTTGTCTAACTTGGTTTGAACAAAGAAATCCTGAATACGCAGTTTTGGCTCAGCCATAATAAAAACTTCACGCTGGATTCCGCTCATGCGCCAGTGATCCTGATCTTCTAAATAAGAACCATCTGTCCAACGGATTACACGAACAGAAACTACATTTTCTCCTGCTTTTAAATAAGGCGTAACATCAAATTCTGATGGCAGAAAACTGTCTTCGCCATAACCTAAAAATTCTCCGTTTAACCAAACTTCAAAACCTGAACTTACAGCTCCAAAATGTAACGTAATCGTCATATCTTTCCAGTTTTCAGGAACAGTAAAAGTTCTTTGATAAGAACCAACTCCATTATAATCTTTAGGAATATAAGGCGGATTTATTGGTCGAAACGGATAAACGGCACTTTTGTAAATTGGATTATCATAGCCTTTCATTTCCCAATTTGAAGGCACTTCGATTTTATCCCATCCTGAAACAGTATTTTTATAGAAATCTTTAGAAGCTTCTTTTAGGTTTACAGCATATTTAAAATCCCAATCGCCGTTTAGCATTTGGATTCGGCTTTTGGTTCTGTCGCCTTTTAATGCGTCTTCTACACTTGTGTATGAATAAGCAGTTGCTCTCGATGGCTGTCTGTTAATACTTGTAATCGTTGGATCTTCCCAAGGCGCGAATTCGTATTTTTTGTGCAATTCTGGAATTCCTGCCGGCTCTCCTGTTACGGATTGTGCCTGCGTGTAAGTTGTGAATAGTAAAATTACAGTCAAAAAGTCGAAAGTCGAAAGTCGAAAGTTGAAAAATTGCTGAATATGATTGGTTTTAAACATTATTTTATTTTTAGTTTTTTTGTCATTTCGAGGAACGAGAAATCTTCGCGCGATAATCTACAAAGATTGGTAACCATCCTGTGTGGAGCTACTTGTGGAGATTTCTCCTTCGTCGAAATGACAAAACTGGGTCTTTATTTATTTTGTGTAATTAAACCTGACAGGTTTAAAACGTACTGTATCTTAATTCTTTGTACTTCCCTCTTAATTCTTCTTCTTTTTCTCCGGCGGTGCTACAAAATTCAATTTGCTTTTTCCTAAATCTTTAGACGTTGCAATGGCAATTCCTCTTTGTTCTGCTTTGTTAACGGCACAATAAAAATGATAAACAACGCCATCATGTTTTACCACAAATGATTTATGCGCAAACATATCATCGTAAGGTTCAGAAGATTTAACTAAATCATCTCCTTTCCAGTCGGTCCAGTTTACTAAATCATTTGAAACCGCAAATCGGTTAAATGCTCCTTGATTCCAACCCGTCCAAAAAGCTCCAAAATAGAACATCACCCAAGTATCATTAATACGCTGAATATAAGCATCACCCGAAATTCCTTTATGATGATTGATTAAAGGTTTATCGCCATAACGTTTCCATGTTTTCATATCGTTTGATACCGCCATAGCAATGCGTTCTGCACCTTTAGCCGGATTTATACTATCACCACGAGCGTTATAATACATGATAAAATTGTGTCCTGTCAGTTTGTCTTTATCACGGATCACGCTGTTTTTGTACATTGTGCTGTTATCCCACCATTTAGCATCTTTATCTTTTGGCGTTAAAACGGGATTTTCAAGTCTTTTAAATTCGTGTGGTTTTGTCGGTGCTTCTTTGGTATATGCCATTCCGATTGATAAAACGCCTGCTTCGTAACCTTTACTGTCTCCGCCGAAATAGCTCATCCAATATTTGTCATCGTACTTTTCCCATTCGTAGCTACCACCCCAAGTTGGGTCTTGCAACGAGATATATCCAGCTTTTTGGTTGACATCCCAATGTTTTTCATTTTCTGAGAATGACATTACTTTTCCTAGATATTTCCAATCTAAAAGATTATCGCTTTCAGCTAACCAGGTTTCGTAACCTCTTCCGTCGTAAATTAAATACGTCATGTACCATTTTCCGTCTTTTCTAAATACACTCGGACAATCCATTTTGTATGAGTTGTCAGTTGGAACCATTACCAAACCGTATTTATAAGGCGTTTTGATTTCTTCGTAAATCTCCTGCATTACGGTTTCGTTGATTTCTCTTTTCTTGTATTTGGTTGCACAGCTGGTTATAGCAAGTGCTGAAATGGTTAGGATTAGGTATTTAACTTTCATTTTTATCTTTTTTTGCCACGAAGGCGCTAAGGCTCTAAGTTTATTTTTTTCTTTGTGACTTTGTGTCTTTACGAGATTAATTTCTAAGCTTATATTTAGGTCTCGCAAAGTCGCAGAGTCTCAAAGTTTTTTTTCTCTCGCAAATTTTGCAGATTTAGCTGATTTTTTATCTACCTGATCTGCAAAATCTGCGGGAAACTTTAATTTATTTTTTTCAATTCTTTTAATTTAGATTCCATTACGTCTTTATTCAATTTTACTTTTACCATTCC
The DNA here is from genome assembly GCF_004119505.1 of Flavobacterium sp. YO64. NCBI lineage: Bacteria > Pseudomonadati > Bacteroidota > Flavobacteriia > Flavobacteriales > Flavobacteriaceae > Flavobacterium > Flavobacterium sp. YO64. The sequence goes on from NZ_NRQV01000007.1 coordinate 155,213, forward strand.
TGTTGGATGAAATCTTCTTTTCAAATCGATTGCATTATATACTATGGTATAAACGTCATTTCCTTCTGGGATTAAACACAAAGGCGTTCTCATAATATCCCACCATTTATCTACTTTAGTTTCGATTGGTAAATAATGTGCTTCTGCCCAATTGATGCCGTCTGCTGATAATGAATAGGCAATCATGTTTGGTAAATGATGTCCCCAGCCGTCTGGACCTCCGTCGAAAATCGCGATGTACAGACCGTTTGGTAATTGACTAACTATTGGATTTTCTACAAACTGCGGATGCATGGTTTTAATTGGTTCCAAACCTTTGTTCATTCTTAACCAAGGACCTTCTAAACTTTTAGATTCGGCTAAAGCTACAAACCAGCCTTTTCCTGATTTTTTCGGATAATCTGCCCATGAATTGAATGGATATGCACCGCTGTAAAATCCGAAGTATTTATCGCCAACCTGATATGGAAAAAACGAAGCAACACCCTGACGTCCTTCCCAAGGCTGAGAATCTAATCCTGGTTCCATAATTATTCCCATATCTTTATATGGCCCGCCAATTCCGTTGATTCCTTCTACAGTTGATTCGCAACGCCAAATTCTTCCGAATGAGTGATTTGGTTCTATTGTTTTACTTACGGTATAAGCTAAATAATATCCGTACCATTTGTTTGCTTTTTCATTGAAAACTGGCATATATGACCAAATTGCACCACGACGATCATTCATTGGGTTATCATCTTCCGTAACGGCATAAGTTCCGCTTGCTTGATAAATTGTGGATTCTCTTTTCCAATGGATTGCATCTTTACTTGTCCAATGTCCGATTTTGGTTTTTACACGATCATAATAATAGTCAACGCCTTTTTCTCCCGCTCTTTCGGTTGGAAACATATGATACGTATCGCCGACTTTTACAACACGTCCACCTTCAAAACCTCCCTGAATTCCTTCTGTCCCTGACATTCCTTCGTCTATAACAGGTTTGTTTTCTCCGCCAATAATTTCGAAAAGTGGTTTTTCATCTGAAAATCCTTCTACGACAAAAGTTGGATTCCAAAGTTTTCCGTCTGGTAATTTTGCATTTCTTGGTTCTAGTTTTTCAGAATCTTTAACAACTCCTAAAACTGCAAATAATCCTTTTCCAAGATTTAAAGTTTGTGTTCCTTTTGAGAAAGAAATTGCATAAACATTTACGGAAGGCAAGCCTGTAATCGTTAATCCGTTTTCTAAAATTAATTTGGCATTTTGAAGTTTATCGGCTTGAAGATACTCTGAATTACTTTCCTGAAAAACACCAATCAAAACCGTAACAGGTTCTTTAAATTTTAACTGTAATGGAGCATTGGTTCCGTTTTTATATTTATCTAAAGGAAGTTCAATTCCCTGTAAACCTTGCAGTTCTGGGGATAAACGAACAATATTGTGTTTACTTCCTGAAAAAACGTGAGAATATTGTGTGGTCTTGAAAGTTTTGTAATTTGATTTTACGATTTCGAATGACGCTGGTTTCCATGCAGAAGTTTGTGCTGTGACCTGGATGCAGAATGCAAAAAGCATTAGGAAAGCGGTTCTAAATTTGAAATTGTATTTGGTACTTTTTGAAAACATTTTTTTTATTTTTTATTAATTCCAGAATTTCTACAATCTTGTCATTTCGACGAAGGAGAAATCCTCGTTTGCTGAGCACGCTTGCAGATCAAACTTTGCGGAGTTACTTGCGGAGATTTCTCCTTCGTCGAAATGACAAACTAGGCGACTAAGAACTAAGCACTAATGACTAGTCACTTAAATAGCCTTATAACTCACTTTATACTCCACATTCGGTTTTACAATCAACTGATATTTATTTTTTGCTAATTCTGTAATGGTTCCTGAGTTTGTTTTGGGTTTGCTGGCACTTTCAAAAATCAATTTTCCTTGTCCTTCGCCTGCTTTCACTTTAATTTCTTTGGTACTACAATACACGGCAACTTCTCCGTTTGGTGTTGGCACTTTTCCTTCCATCCATTTTAAACCGCCTAAACTTGGTTTGATTTCGTATTCTAAATAACCTGGAGCGGTTGGTTTTACACCTAAATAATATTTTCCTAATAAGTAAATCGGACTCGCTCCCCAAGCGTGGCAAAGGCTTTTCCCGTAAGGACGACCGTACATCGTTAAATGCTCAGTTCCTTTTTTATTCGGATTATATTCTTCCCAAAAAGATGTTGCGCCTTCATTCAGCATTCCGCCCCAATAATCTTTCATTTCTTTTAAAACATAATCTTGTTCGCCCATTGCGCATAATGCTTCCAACTCGTAAAAACGCATGTACGGTGTTGTGATTTGAAGAACATCTTTATTCAACAACACTTTACTTTTTACGCTCTGTTTTTGTTCTTCATTAAAATAATTGAAGAAAATACCGAACATATTAGCGTATCTGGTTACAATACTTTGCATTTTACCATCGATACGCTGGTGTTTCATTACGTTTTCCTTTTTATCCCAAAACACATCAAATAATTTCGTTTTTAAATCATCACCTAATTTTTGATATTGTTTTTGGTCTTCAGTTTTACCTGCAATTTCGGCACTTACAGCCATCGCTTCTAAACTTCTTGCTAAAAGCATTTGCTCAAAACTAACTTCGCCAGTTTTTGGAAGTCCGTCAGCCCAGTCAATAAAAACCCAATCGCCTTCTAATGGTTCCAAGAAGCCGTTTTTATTTCTTCTTTCTAAGCAGAAATCCATAAGCGATTTCATTCTTGGATAAAAAGTTTTGATGAATTTTGTATCGCCTGTGTGTAAGTAGTAATCGTAAACGCCTACAAACCAATACAACGAATAATCCATTATAATGTTTACGTGAGCCGTAACAGGATCTTTTCCGCGAAGTGCTAACATAGTTCGTTCTACCGAAGCCGAATCAAAGAATAAATAATAATTCATTAAATAACTCTGATAAGCATCGCCAGACCAAACCCAACGATCGCGTTTAATTCCGTCAATAAAAAATTCACGAGACGTTAAATGCATCGTGTAAGCCGACACATCCCAAATTTTATTCAATTGTTCATCCGAAGATTTGAATGCACCACGATAGTCTAATGGCAGATACTCATAAAGCATCGAAATCGAATCATATTTTACACCTGCATCTGCTTGTACCTGAACATAGCGGAATGCTTTCGAACCATCATGTGTATAAGTTTCAGATTGTTTTCCATCAAAAGATAAATGATCTAAAGTTTCGCATTTGGCAGAATCTAAAGCTTCTTCACGAGATTCGCCATAATACAATGCTAATTTACCTTTTCCTTTTAAACCATGAATTTTAATGTAACCAAAAGTTTCTTTACCAAAATCTAATAATTGACCAGCTCCTATTTTTTCTGTTTTTTTAGCGCTTAAAGGTTTGGTTGTTAGTTTAAACTGAGAAGGTTTATTTTCTGGAGAATTAAAATTCCAAGAACCAACAGGAACCCATGGCGTACCAGATTGTTGTGCTTTTCCAGTTTCATCAATCCAAAGTTTATCTTCATTGGTTACTTTCCAAGATGCATCAGATTTAACATAATTACCAGCAATATAAATAGCCGGCAACACTTCTTGATTGTAAACTTTAAAAGAAATTTTGTGTTTTCCGGCAGGAACTGTGATTGATTTTGGCTGTCCGTAAATTTGAACGCCGTCTAATAGTAACTGAAAAGGTCCTTCTGAAAAGATTTTCACCTCGTCTGGCTGTGGAATATCTACTTCTGTTTGAAAAGTTACCAAAGCATAAGGACTATAGTATTGCCAAAGCGGAGGAAATACCGCTTCACGTTCTGTACGCCTTACTTGCATTTTATTGCTTAACCAAACTTCGAAATCACCTGGATACCAGATCCATGTCGCTTCTTTTGATTTTTCCTGTGCAGATGACAGAGAACAGAATAAAAAGGCAACAAAAAGAAGTAAAGTCCTAAAAATAGAAAAGCGGTTTAGCATAGTTAGTTTATTTTGGGACTAAAGATAAGTGTTATTTTTACATTTCACAACCTGTAGTATCCTGTTATTTCATAAAAAACTATGATTCTTGATAAATTTTTAAGGGAAAAATTATGACTTATCACTTTTTTAGTACTAAAAAAAATGATGTTAGAATTTTAGAGGACACCGATGAGACGGATTCGCTATCGCGAAGACACGGATGAAAACGGATTTTTCTTTTTTTACTATTAATAGCTTTGCCAAAGTTTTGAAATTAAGAATATAAGAAACTTTTATATAGGCTTAAATTTAAAGCCAGCTTACGCATTTTTGTCATTTCGACGAAGGAGAAATCTTCGCAAGTAACTCTGCAACGAAAGCCCAATCTTTGTCGAGCTTCTCGTGGAGATTTCTCCTTCGTCGAAATGACAAAGATTGTGCTATTTTGGATAACTAAAAGAAAAAATCCGTCTAAATCCAAGTCTTTACGAAGCAAATCCGTTTTATCCGCGTTCTAATTTAGGCTAACAATCTAAGCAATCATTCTCTCAGATTCGTTTTCATCTTCCAAAATATAGTTAGAAGGTGTTTTGCCTAAATGCTTTTTAAACATATAAATAAAGGCGCTTGTAGTTTCGTAACCTAAATTGAAGGCGATTTCTTTAATGGATTGCTTTTCACCCAACCGTTTTATGGCTTCTAACAATTTTAATCGGGTGCGCCAGTCGCTGAAATTCATTCCCAGTTCTTTAATAAATAAGCGGGATAAAGTTCTGGCACTCATAAAAGAAAGTTCGGCGTAGTATTCTATCGTGTTTTTGCTGGCAATATCTTCCATTAAAAGCTCGACTACTTTTTGAAGTCTTTCGTGATTGGTTGTTGGCAAAAAAGTAGCGCTTGGTTCAATTAAAGCCACTTCGTCTAAGAAAACTGCAATGATTCTTTTTTGCGACGGAGTGAGATTTCCTTCTATTCCGAAAGAAATAATTTTAAAAACCAATTGCTTTAAAAACATCGGAATATCAAATGAAAAACTGTTTGTAGGCAATCCTTCCATTGCAGACGGATCGATAAAAACGCTGTAATAATTAACGTCCTTCTGAAAAGTAACCTGATGTTCTACGCCACCCGGAAGCCACAAGCCCTGCAACGGATTTACAACCCAAATATGATTGCCCACTACAACGTTCATTACGCCGCGAGTTGCATAAATTAACTGACCTCTTGGATGTGAGTGCGAAATACACATTTCGTTGGTTACCATTTCGGTATAGCCAATAACAGGAATCGATGGATCTACTCTGTATCCATGTTCCTGCGCCATTCGATATGTCCGAATCTGGTTATTCATTGTCCAAATATAGCAATTCTGACATTAGTATTCTTTTAATCTTTGCAAAAAAATAACACAATTGTTGTTTTAACACTAATTAAAATTAAAAAAATAACGCATGGACACTATTAAAGCAAATCCTGATATAGTAAAAAAAACAACCTACTCGATCTTATTCATTATAAGTTTTTCTCATTTAATTAATGATCTTTTACAGGCTCTAGTTCCTTCAATATATCCTCTTTTGAAAGAAAATTTTAATCTAAGTTTTACTCAAATTGGTATTATCACTTTAACTTACCAAATGGTTGCTTCAATTTTACAACCATTTGTGGGCATGTATACTGATAAAAACTCGAAACCATATTCATTGATTATCGGGATGTGTTTTACGATGGTTGGGCTATTTCTTGTTTCAATTGCATCTAGCTTTACTTATTTATTATTGTCAGTAAGTTTAATCGGAATTGGATCTTCAATTTTTCATCCAGAATCTTCGCGTGTGGCGCATTTAGCTTCAGGCGGAAAAAGAGGTTTGGCACAATCTATTTTTCAATTGGGAGGAAATGCAGGAAGTGCAATTGGTCCTTTATTGGCAGCGTTTATTGTAATTCCCCATGGACAATCTTATATTGCTTGGTTCTGTATTATCGCGTTAGTTGGTGTTTTCGCTTTGTACAAAATTGCAATTTGGTATACGGCACACTTATCTGAAAGAAATGCGAATAAAGCTTCTCATAAAATTGAAACGCATCATTTGTCTAAAAATAGAGTAATCGGTTCGTTGATAATTTTATTGGTTCTTATTTTTTCTAAATATTTCTACATGAGCAGTATTACGAGTTATTATACTTTCTTTTTGATTGATAAATTCCATATCTCCATTCAACAGTCACAAGTATATTTATTCTTGTTCTCGGGTGCCGTTGCTGCTGGAACTTTGATTGGAGGACCAATTGGAGATCGTTATGGCAGAAAATATGTAATCTGGGTTTCTATTTTGGGTGTTGCTCCGTTTACTTTGATGTTGCCTTACGTTTCTTTATTCTGGGTTGGAACTTTATCTGTAATTATCGGATTGATTCTTTCTTCTGCATTCTCAGCGATTCTGGTTTATGCAACTGAATTAATGCCTGGAAAAGTCGGACTTGTTGCGGGTCTTTTCTTCGGATTTGCTTTCGGAATGGGCGGTTTAGGTTCTGCTATTTTAGGAAAAATTGCCGATGCTACTAGTATTGAATATGTATTTAAGATTTGTGCGTTTCTGCCTTTAATTGGGGTAATTACTGGGTTCTTACCTAATTTGGAGAAGAAAAAGAAGGTTCAGTAATTTTTAATGTCACAAAGTCGCTAAGGCGCAAAGTTTTTTTTAAAAAGTTTTAATTGCGTCCAGCTTTAGCTGGATGACAAATTAATTAGGAAGCTCAAAAGGCTTTAGCCAAAATATCTACAATTTGGCTAAAGCCTTTTTATATTCTTTTTACATATACCTCCAGCTAAAGCTGGAAGCAATCCATAAAAAACTTTGCGTCTTAGCTCCATATAACTATCGGGATTGCGAGCAAAATTTTATCTGTATATTTACAATCTTTTTCAAAACATAGCCCGTGGTTTCAACCACGGGAAACGTATTTTTATAAACGTAATGTCATACATTGCGTCCCCGTGGTTGAAACCACGGGCTATATTTGAAATTCTTTAATTTTTATTAATGTCCATTAAAAACCAAATACAAAGCCAAAATCGTCAACCCCAACAAACCAAACAAAAGCTTTACCTTTTTACTCGTTTTAGGAACATCCGTTTCATCTGAAACATTAACTTCAGGATTTTTATCGGTTAAAGAAATAATAACTGCTGTAATTAAAAGTACCGCAAAAATGTAAAAGGAAATCAATAAAAAGTGAGGCCAAACCGGATATTTATCTGCGGGGAAAATCCATAAATATAAAACCCCAACAAACAAACTAAAAGCCGAACCCCAAGAAAGCGTTGCATTTACGGCTTTTTTGGTAGTGCGTTTCCAGAAAACACTCAAAAGGAAAACAACAGATAACGAAGGCGCCAAGAAACCTAAAACCGCCTGAAAAATGTTGAATAAATTCTGTCCTTTGATATTATCAATCGCAACAGCAATCAAGATCGCAAAAACACATCCTGCAGCAATCGTTAAACGACCAATTTTAATCTGATCCTGAATCGTCGCCGTCGGGTTGATTTTCTTTACATAAATATCATTCGTAAAAACGGTGCTTAAAGCATTTAACGAAGAACCAATTGTTCCCACCAAAACCGCAATCATCACACAGATTACCAAACCGTTCATTCCGCTTGGGAAAAGGTTCGTGACCATTGTCATATAAGCCAAATCAGAATTGCTTCCTAATTCGGGATATAACGCATAACACAAAATTCCGGGAAGAATAAACAAAGGCAAAGCCATAACTTTTAACCAACCAATAAAGTTTACGCCCAATTGTCCCTGTTCTAGGTTTTTCGCTCCCAAAACACTCTGCACCATCGATTGATCGGTACAGAAAAAAGCAACCGCTGCTACCGGATATCCTAATAAAATTGCAGGCCACGGATAATGCGCATCATCTGAAGGACGGACTAAGTTCCAAAAATTAGAAGGTGTTTTGGCAATTAAAACATCAATTCCACCTAATTTCTGTAAACCTAAAAAAGAAAGCGTCAATGAAACTACAATCAGTAAAATCATCTGAAAAACATTCACTTTTGCAATTGCTTTTAATCCTCCTGCAAACGTAAAAATTCCAGAGAAAATCACTAAAACGGTAACGCTCTGCCACATTGGGATTCCCAAAATCTGACGAACTAAAACACCTCCGCTGAATAATCCTAAAGACAACCAGCTTACCAATATTTTTACCAAAGCATACCAAGCTAAAATATTCTGAGTACTGTCGCCGTAGCGTTTTCCCATATATTCGGGCATTGTGCTTACTTTACTCGCAATATATCTTGGCGCAAAAACCATCGCCAAAAGCAATAAGAAAACAAAAGCGTACCATTCGAAATTTCCTGCTACAATTCCCGTAGCGTAACCGATACTCGCAAAAGCCAATAATGACGAAGGTCCAACATTGGTTCCCCACATATTAAACCCGATGCTGTACCAGTTTAAGGAATTTCCGGCCAGAAAAAGCGTTTCGTTTTTCTTTCTCTGTTTCATACTTACCACATATCCAATGACCAATAAAGCCACTAAATAACCCGCAACAATTACAAAATCGAGCGTGGTTAATTTATCGTAGATACTGTTCATAATCCGTATTCGTTAAGAATATCGGCAATTTTAACCGGCATTCCAGTTTGCAAAGATTTATCCATTGCTTGTAATAAAGCCACAGTTCCAATTCCTTCTTCCATGTTTGGATAAGCTTCAAAACCTTGCTCGATACTATCTGTAAAGTATTCTAGGTAATTCTGATATTCCCCGCCGTGATGGCTTTGCCCTTCAAAACGGAAATAATATTTTATCGTGCTGTCGCCCCAAGTAATTACTTTTTCTTCTCCCGTTCTATCTGTAATAGCATAACGTAATTCGTGATAATCGGCTTGACTTGCTCCTTCAGTTGCTCTTAAAATCGTGCTCATTCCGCTGTCACGTTGTGCAGGCTGAGTCGGCGATGTATAAACACCGCTTACACGGGCAATTCTTCCATCGGTTGCTTTGAAGATAAAATGCATTGTATCTTCATTCTTCAATCCTGCATTTTGTCCGTTACTGCTAATCATTCCGTACCCCATCACTTCCTGAATATTTGGCAAATACCATCTGATGAAATCTACGGGATGACTCAAACCTCCGTACAACCATTTAAACGATTGCAAAAGCGACCATTCTTTCTTTAAAAACCATCTGTGATCGGCATGATATTGCGCTTCAATCGTAATTAAATCTCCAATTAATCCCGCTTCATAATCAGCTCTTTGTCTTTTGGCTGGTTCGAAGAAACGGGAACTTTGTCCGATAAAAACTTTCTTTCCTGTTGATTTACTTAATTCTAGTAATTCCTTTGCATCCGAAAGATCATCAATAAAAGGTTTTGTACAAACAACGTGTTTTCCATGCAACAAAGCTTGTTTTACATGTTGTGCGTGAAGATGATCTGGCGTATAAATCGCAATAATATCAATTGATTCATCTTTCAATAAATCATCGTAATTGGTGGTGTACGAATGAAAATCGAATTCTTTTGCTCTTTGTTTACACAATTCTTCGTTTCGGTCGCATATTTTAACGAGTTCTAGTTTTGAACTTTCGATTGCGGCCGACATTGTGCTTCGTCCTTCTCCAAGTCCCAGAATGGCTATTTTTAACATGAGGTGTGGTTATTTTAGATTGTTGATTTTGTTTTTTTTTGCCACATTTAAACCCGACAGGTTTTAAAAACCTGTCGGGTTTATTGTAACGTTTATTTTTTTGCTTCTACTTCTACTTTATTCAAAAAAATCCAGGTTTCGTCTGGTTTTGCGCCATCGATTCCGCTTTGGTATTTTTTCATTAAAGCATTCCAGTCGTCTACGCGAGGATTGTTTTGCGTTGTTTTTGGATTTAATTTATCCAAATTTTCGCCTTTCGGAATACTGATTACCAAAATTAATTGTCTGTCTTTTTTGAAAACCTGTAATTGCTGAAAATCAGCATTACAGAAACCTTTGGCTACTTCTGGCCATTTTTCGAATTGTGTTTTATGATACTCCACATATTCTTTTTGCAATTTTTCATCAGCAGGAAGATTGGCTGTTAAAACAATATTTTCCCAATCTGATGCTGGTTTTGAATCTTTACATCTTTCAAAGTTTTGGAAATCATAAACCAAATCTTCATAGATTTTAATTTCTAAAGAAGGAAAAGCTCCTGCCAATTTTCTCTTCGTTCTTTCTGGCTGATTCATTTTTCCGTAAATCACCAAATGATTTTTCCATTGGTACAATTCCTGACCTACGATTCTAAATCCGGTTAAAGTCGATTTGATTTTTTCGATGTCAAAATCAGAACCTATCAATTCGATTGCATATGGTTTTGGCATTTCCTGTAACCCCCATTTTTCATCAATAACAACTTCTTTTTCTAAATCTTTGTAAGGTGCTCTGATTCCCGCAGCATCTTTAATTTTAGTGCTTACATAAGGATCATTGTGTTCCCAGATATTTCCTTTTGGACCGTTATGGTTTTTTAGGATTTTTTTCTCAGCAATCCAGTTGTTTTTAATCGTAAAACCTTCACTTCCTTCATCGGTATACAAATACAGCCACAAAAACGGATCGTGTGCATACGGACTATTATAAACCTTGTCTATATAATTTTCTTCAATTCGGCTGTTTGGCTGAGCCGAAAGTGTATAAATTCCTGCAACATCATGTAAATGTTTTGCGTAGTGATGAATTTTATTTCCTAGAATTTTATTGTTCTGCATCACGTTTGGCGTGTGCGTCCAACCCCAGCCCATTGCCATTCCAGAATACGAAACATCCGAAATTTCGTTGTGTTCAATCGTAATATTTCGAACAAAACCAGCGCTAATTCCCAGGGTTCCCCAATCTTCATTGGTTACATTTGTAATTAAATTATCTGAAATCACTTCATCCGAACACATTTCTCTTTCATCTTTTATGATTAAAGGCAAATGCGCTTCAAAAGCTTCTTCAGAGAAAACACCAACGTTGATAGCACTTCCGCCAATATCTTTAAACAAATTTCCTTTTACAGTATTATGATTTGTTCCTTTATTTAAATCTAAACCAGTTGAAGCTAAATGTTCAAAACGACACGATTCAAACTGAATATTATTGGCATAATTTACTTCGACTGCCGAGCGAGGTCTTCCTACCCAAGCCTGATTTTCTAAACTCGCCTGATTTGGCGTTCCTGGCTGTTTCAATTTATAAGCATCCAATAAATACATACCAGATTGCAAAGGCACATGACCTTGTTCTGAAGGACGAAGCCAATTGCTGTATTGAAATGAAATTCCTTTAAATTGAAAATGATGTACAGGAGAATCAATCGTTCCTTTTACTTCAACCAGATTTTCCAAAACAGGAACAGTAACTTTAACCGAATTAATATCTTCCCCTTGACGTGGAATATAATAGACTTTAGCATTCTTTTTATCTAAAAACCATTCTCCGGGTTCGTTTAATAATGAAAGAGCATTGTTTAAATGAAAAGCAGAATTTCCGTTGTTTTTAGAAATCCACGGTGCAGGCCAAGGATGCTCACTTTGAATTCGGCTTTCAGGCTCTTCAAACGAAAGTCTGGCGCTGTCTTTCTGTACTTCAATATTTTTAATTCTAAGGTTCGCAATCGACCACCATTGCACGATAAACATTTCCATTCCCGGTTCAAACTTAACCGATTTATCTTTAAACGGAATCCAGCAAGTCTGCGATTTATGATCCCAAGACAAAATTCTCTCCATTGTATTTCCTGCCGTACTTTTGGCTCTAACGGCTTTTTTTCCGTTTACCCACAATTGTCTGTAATTGATTAATGAACCCGCTTTTTGAGGCGCATCAGCTACCCAAAACGTTCCTTTTTTACCATTTAAAATATTAACTTTTTTCCAATTTTTTATTTCAATTCCACCGCTTATAATGGGTTTAGCATTTACATCAGCTTCAATTGTTGTTGGACTTTCGGCGGTTCCAGAATCTTCTGGTCGTACAAATAAAGGTTCATTTAAATAATACGTTCCGTTCATCACTATAATACGAACACCGTCTTTAATTGATGGATCTTTTAATCGGCGTAGTTCTCTGGCTTTTCGCATTGCCATATGAACAGTTGCCAGTGGATTTGATTTTGTTCCAAGGTTGGAATCTTTTCCAGATGGTGAAACCCAAATTTCTGCAGCGTTTGCCGAAAAAATTGTAAATACCGTTAAAAAAACGATTAGTAATTTGTTGAAAGGAATTAAACGCATTATTTATAGTATTGATTTTTTTATTGGGATAAAATTACGAGGCATTAATTTTAAGTATTATTATTTTTACAAATAAATGTATTTTTAACACTTTTACCAAATAATTAGGACAATTTAAAAGAATATAAAATGACAGGTATCCTGTACCCTCCTGTAATTAAGATAAACATCAAATTCTTGCACTATCTTTTAAGCCAAAACTCCAAATAAAAATCTTAATTAATTTCCCATAAAAAAATTAAATTCATAAAAAATCTGTTATAATTAAATCAAAATTGTCGTTTCATAATATTTTTTAATAGATTTGTGTAATCGATTACATTATTAAATTATAGTTTATACGGGATTTTTTTATTCATCAAATAAAAAAATAGCAGATAAAAAACCTAGCCGACATCAAAAGTAAATTTTAACCATAATACAATTCTAATGAAAACTAACCTGACTAATCTTTTCTGTACAGCTTTGACCATTCTGGCAGCAAGTTTTTCTGTACCAGCTTTGGCACAAAAAGCATCTGACACTTACAAAGACATTGAATTTAAAATGACCAAAATAAAAGAGCCGGTTATTCCTAAAAACAGTGTAAACATAAAAGATTTTGGTGCCGTAAACGGCGGTTATGTTTTAAATACTAAAGCTTTCGCCGATGCTATAGATGCGGTTTCTAAAAAAGGCGGCGGAAAAGTTATTATTCCTCCTGGAATCTGGCTTACAGGTCCAATTATCCTAAAAAGCAATATTGAATTACACGCAGAAAGAGGTGCTTTAATAAAATTTTCTACAGACAAATCTTTATATCCTATTATCGAAACCAATTTTGAAGGCTTAAATACTTGGCGTTGCATCTCTCCAATTTATGGCAAAAACCTTGAAAACATTGCTTTTACAGGAAATGGTGTTTGGGATGGTTCTGGAGAAGTTTGGAGACAGATTAAAAAGAGCAAATTAACTGAGAGCCAATGGAAAGAAGCTATTTCTAAAGGCGGTGTTTTAAATGCACAAAAAACGAGCTGGTATCCATCAGAAACCTTTATGAATGCTTCTAAAGGTGCAGATCAAAATGTGCGCCCTGATTTAAAAACTAAAGAAGATTTTGAAAAAATTCATGACTTTTTACGACCTGTATTGGTGAGTATCCAAAACAGTAAAAGAGTTTTATTTGACGGCCCTGTTTTTCAAAATTCACCTGCTTGGAATATTCATCCTTTTATGGTGGAAGATTTAATCGTTAGAAATGTAACGGTTCGTAACCCATGGTATTCTCAAAACGGAGACGGTCTTGATATAGAATGCTGTAAAAATGTTTTGGTTGAAAATTCAAGTTTTGATGTCGGTGATGATGCAATTTGCATTAAATCAGGAAAAGATAAAGATGGACGCGAAAGAGGTATTCCTAGCGAAAATATCATCGTAAGAAACAATATCGTATATCACGGACACGGTGGTGTAACGGTTGGAAGCGAGATGTCCGGCGGTGTAAAAAACCTGCATGTTTCAAATTGTACTTTTATGGGAACTGATGTTGGTTTACGCTTTAAAAGTGCACGCGGAAGAGGCGGTGTTGTAGAAAACGTATTTATTTCGGATGTTTATATGACCGATATTCCATCGCAGGCTATTTCTTTCAATTTGTATTATGGAGGAAAATCAATAGCTGAAACTTTAGAAGAAGGCGGAGATAAAATCATTAATAAAGCAATGCCTGTAACGGTTGAAACACCTCAGTTTAAAAATATTTCGATTAAAAATATTACGATTAAAGGTGCTCAGCAAGCGGTATTTTTACAAGGTCTTCCTGAAATGAATTTGGAGAACATCGAAATTTCAAACTTAACGGTTACGGCTGAAAAAGGATTTTCGATTATTGACGCAAACGGAATCAAAATCACCAATGCAAAACTAGATATCGAAAACAGTAATGTATTTGAAGTTTACAATGTAAAAAATATGTCTTTAAAGAATGTCGAATTCAATTCTACATCTCCTAAAGCTGTAAATATAAATGGTGAAGGAAACGCAAATATCGAATTGGTTTCTTCTAAAAATTTAGATTTTTCAAAAACAACTACACTTGGAAATGATGTTCCAAAAGGAGCTGTAAAATTTTAATCACAATTTCAAAATGAAATTTATCAATAGTTCAAAAGCAGTTGTTTTAAGTCTTTGTGTTTTCTCGTTTCTACATTCAAACGCGCAAAATAACAAAGAGGAAAAATCAGTAATCAGCACAAAAGTTTTTACAGATGGGACCAATCATTGGTACCATATTAAAGACAAAACTAATATCGTAAATCCAATTCCGAATCAGCCTCAATATGCTGAAACGGATTATGCTAAAATTGCTGATAATATTTTGCTTTTTCAGCGTAATAATGGCGGATGGCCGAAGAATTATGATATGAAAGCGATTCTGACTCCAAAGCAAATTGATACGGTTGTTGCAACCAAACCAATTCTGCATACTACTTTTGACAATGAAACGACCTACACACACGTCAATTATCTGGCTCAGGTTTATACTTTGACTAAAGAAACCAAATACAAAGACGGTGCGTTAAAAGGAATTGATTTTATTTTGGAAGCGCAATACGGCAACGGAGGCTGGCCTCAATATTTTCCTTTAGAAAAAGGTTACAGCCGACATATTACATTTAATGACGGTGCTTATATGGGCATTATGAATCTTTTGAAAAAGATCGTAAACAATGATCCTGATTTTGCATTTATTGATGTAAAAACTAGAAAAAAAGTAACTGAATCGTACGAAAAAGGAATTGACTGTATTTTAAAAATGCAGATTAAAGAAGATGGAAAACTTACGGCTTGGTGCCAACAGCATGATGAAATTACGCTTTTACCTGCATGGGCGCGAAAGTTCGAACCGCCAAGTATTTGTAATGCCGAAAGTGTTGATGTCGTATTGTTTTTAATGGCAATCGATAATCCGAATGAGAAAATTATAAACTCTATTCAGGGAGCTGTAAAATGGTTTCAGGATTCTAAAATATACAATACCAGAGTTGAAAGTTTTCAGGCTCCGGAAATGGATTCTAAATACAAAAAAATTACCAACGATGTGCGTGTCGTAACTGATACTGCTGCACCGCCAATCTGGACGAGATATTATGAATTAGGAACTCATAAACCTTTATTCTGTGATAGAGACAGCCAGTTTTTGTATTCTTTAGCAGAAGTCAGCCGCGAACGCAGAAGCGGTTACGCATGGTATACGGATAAACCGGAAAAGGCATTAAAGAAATATACATCTTGGCAGAAGAAATGGGGCTCAGGAAATGATGTTTTTAAATAATTTTCCGCAAAAAATAAAAAATATTAGCCACAGATTACAGGATTTTCACAGATTTTTTAATCATTTTAATCCTTTAATCTGTGGCAAAAAATCTATTATAGATTATAAAATGAAACCGCATTTTTAAACCAAATCTTATTTTGATCTTCGATAGAGAACTTCGAAATATAATCCTCTAAAGTTTTTACAACCTCTTTATAATCAGAAGCAATATTAAGAACCGGCCAATCTGAGCCGTACAGTATTTTATCTGTTGAGAAATTTTCAAAAATCACATCCAAATACGGCTTTAAATCCTCTGGTGTCCAGTTTTCCCAATCGGCTTCGGTTACCATCCCTGAGATTTTACACCATACATTGTTATATTTAGCAATTTCTTCGATTCCTTTTTTCCATGAATCAATACTTCCTGATTTGATATCTGGTTTAGCAATATGATCAATTACAAACTTTTGATTCGGAAAATCTTTTACCAAACTTATCGCAGCCGGCAATTGACGATGAAAAATCAGAATATCATACGTAAAATCAAACTCTTTTAAAGCTGAAATTCCATTACGAAAATCTTCTCTAAACATAAAATCATCAACTTCGCCTTGTACAACATGACGGAATCCTTTTATTGCTTTATTCGAAGAAAAATGACATAAACGTTCTGAAATATTATCTGCACGAAGATCAACCCAGCCTACAATTCCTTTTATAAAATCATTTTTAGATGCCAAATCCACAAGGAAATTGGTTTCGTCTTCAGACTGACTTGCTTGAACTGCTACACAACCAGAAAACTTATTTTCTGTAAGCAATGGCAATAAATCTTCTGGCAGGAAATCTCTTTGAATTTCTGACATACTTTCATCAATCCAGCTGTCTCTAACGGGATCAAACTTCCAAAAATGCTGATGAGAATCAATTCGGTTATTCATTTTGAATTAGTTTACATCGTTGATTAAAGCACGATCTAAGTGCACATAACCTCCATCTACAAAAACAAATTGTCCTGTTGTATGCGAAGAACGATTAGAAATAATGAAAAGCGCCGTATCTGCAATTTCTTCTGTTTTAGTCATTCTGCCTTCAAACGGAATACTTTTATTGATTTTCTTTAAAACAATTTCTCCGTCTTCCAACGTTTTAATCCAATCTTCGTATGCAGGAGTATAACTTTCAGCAATAATAATAGCATTAGAACGGATTCCGAATTGAATTAAATCTACCGCCCATTCTCTTGTAAGTCCTAAAACGCCGCCTTTTGCAGCAGCATAACCTGACGTTCCGCCTTGTCCCGTTAAAGCTACTTTTGAACCAATATTCAGGATATTTCCTTTTGATTCTTTTAAGTATGGAAGCGCATATTTAACCAGTAAAAAATAACTTACTACATTTAGTTTTAATGAATCCATAAATTCCTCGTAAGAAGCATCTAAACCAGCACCGTCATTTACACCAACATTATTGATGACAGCATCGATTCTTCCGTATTTTGCTACGATTGTTTTTACAGCATTTTCTATTTCTACAGGATCAGTTACATCAGTCTGCACAAATAAAGAATCAATTCCTTTTTTTTGAAGCTTTTCAGCATACGCGAAACCTCTTGCATTTCGATCTACCAAAACAGGAATCGCACCTTCATCTGCAATTCGGTTAATGATTGTTTCTCCAATACTGCCTTCCTTTCCAGCCGAACCAGAAACAACAACTATTTTATTTTTTAAGTTTAAATCCATTCTTTGTGGGTATTTAAAGTTATATTTTCCCTCATTTTTGTCATTTCGACGAAGTAGACCCGAGCAATAGCGAACAGGCGAAGCAAATCTCCACGAGTAGCTCCACCAAGAAATTCGCCAATCTTTGTTGAGTTTCTTACGAAGATTTCTCCTTCGTCGAAATGACAAACAGTACTTTACAATATACTCTTAGTCTTAGTCTTAGTCTTAGTCTTAGTCTATTTCAATTAACGCTTTGATGACATTGTTTTTTGGATCGATTAATTGTCCGAAATCAGTAATCATTTCAGAAAAACTTGTTCTATGTGTAATGTACTTTTTAGGATCTATTTTGCCTTCTTTCAAGCATTTCATTACATATTCGAAATCTTCAATAGTAGCATTTCTGCTGCTCATTAAAGCAGATTCTCTTTTATGAAAATCAGGATGACTGAAACTTAATTCGCCTTTTTGAAGTCCAACTAAAACAAATCTTCCGCCATGCGAGATATAATTGAAAGCACTGTTCATTACTTTCTGATTTCCAGTTGCATCAATCACAACATTCGCCATATCACCATTTGTTAATTCAGCTAGTTTTGCAGTTACATCATCATTTAACGGATTGATCGTTTCATCCGCATTCAATTCGGTTTTACAGAAATTTAATCGGTAATCATTGATATCCATCACGATCACTTTTGCTCCAGCAATTTTAGCAAACTGAATCAATCCAATTCCAATTGGTCCTGCTCCCATTACCAAAACCGTATCCGTTGACTTTACAGCCGCTCTTCGTACTCCGTGCGCCGCAATTGCCAATGGTTCAACCAAAGCCAATTCATCATAATCTAATCCCTGCCCATGAAGTAAATATTGTTCTGGAATCGAAACATATTCAGCCATTCCGCCGTCAATATGTACTCCAAAAACTTTAATATTTACACAGCAGTTCGTTAATCCGTTTCGGCATGCAACACATTTTCCACAATTGAAATACGGAATAAAAGTTACTTTATCACCTAGTTTAAAACCTGCAGCATTTCCTTTTACATATTCTGCAGCCAATTCGTGACCCAAAATTCTAGGATATTCAAAATACGGCTGAGTTCCGCCAAAAGCATGAATATCAGTTCCACAGATTCCGATTCTTTTTATTTTTAAGAGAACTTCACCTTCTTTTGGCTCTGGAATACTGGTTTCCTTTAATAGAAATTCCTGCGGTTTTTCGCAAACAATATATTTCATCTTTAATTTTTTTTTAACTAACTCGTAGGGTACAATTCGTAAAAATTTTATTTAAACACATAGAAACATAGATATTATACGTTCAAAAAAAGGCGTTTCACTTCCATTAACAAACATAGCTATGTGTAAATGATGTATCATTTATTTTAGTCTTTTTGTTTAAAAAGGAAAAAATCTATGTTTCTATGTGTTTAAATAATTATACTCAACGAGTTAATAATTACTTTTTATAAGCAACTGCGGTTTGTTTACTTGTACCTAATCCTTCAATTCCAAGTTCTACAACATCGCCCGCTTTTAAGTAAATTGGATCTGGTTTAATACCCAAACCAACTCCCGGAGGCGTTCCTGTACTAATAATATCGCCCGGAAGCAAAGTCATAAACTGACTTAAATAATGCACTAAATAAGGAATTTTAAAAACCAAATTTAACGTGTTGCTGTCTTGGTACTTTTTACCGTTTACACTTAACCACATCGATAAATTATTAACATCTTTTACTTCATCTTTTGTAGCCAAAAATGGTCCAAGCGGTGCAAATGTATCACATCCTTTTCCTTTTGCCCATTGTCCGCCTCGCTCAATTTGAAATTCTCTTTCGCTGTAATCATTCAATAAAGCATAACCAGCAACGTAATCTAAAGCTTCAGCTTCTTCAACATAACTTGCTTTTTTGCCAACAACAAAAGCTAACTCCACTTCCCAATCCGTTTTTACACTGTTTTTCGGAATAATTACATCATCATCTGGACCGCATAAAGAAGTCGTTGACTTAAAAAAGATAATCGGCTCCGTTGGAATTGGTGCGTTTGTTTCTTTACAGTGATCTACATAATTTAATCCAATACAGATTATTTTTGAAGGTCTCGCAACAGGAGATCCTAAACGAACATTCGCATCAACTTCTGGTAAAGAAGGATTGCTGTCTAATTCCTTTTGTAATTTTTCTAAACCATTTTCTTCAAAAAAACTTTCGTTAAAATCTGAAACGATAGAAGAAACATCATATCTTTTTTCATTAATTAAAACTCCTGGTTTTTCTTTTCCGATTTCTCCAAAACGTATTAATTTCATTGTATTCTTTTTTTTAAGTTACTAAGTTGCTAAGGTTCTGAGGTACTAAGTTTTTCTCTCATAAGGTACTAAGCTGCTAAGATTCTACGGTTCTGAGTTTTTTTTCCCTTAGCGCCTTAGTATCTCAGAACCTTAGTACCTTTTCTAGTTATTTAATTTAATAAATCCTCCGTCGATTGGGTAATCACATCCTGTGATAAATCCAGCTTCTTCGCTGCATAAGTATAAAGCCAAAGCAGCTATTTCGTCTGGTTTTCCCATACGTCCGATTGGTTGTGATTTAGAAAGTTTATCAAACATTTCTTCTTCTTTTCCAGCATAATTTTTAGAGATAAATCCATCTACAAAAGGTGTGTGAACCCTTGCCGGAGAAATAGAATTGCATCTGATATTTTCACTTAAATAATCTCTTGCCACAGATAAAGTCATTGCCATTACAGCTCCTTTTGCTGTTGAATAAGCAAATCGGTCTGAGATTCCAACCCACGCCGCAATTGACGCCATGTTTAAAATTACACCGCCATTTGAAAGTCGGAATTGTGGAATCGCGGCAAACAAACAGTTGTAAACTCCTTTTACGTTTACATCCATTACACGGTCAAAATCAGCCTCAGAAGTAGTGTCTACTTTCCCAACATTTGCGATTCCGGCATTATTGATTAAAATATTGATATTTCCAATTTTTTCAAAAGTCGCTTTAACATCAGCCTGACTAGAAACATTACAGGCATACGAAAATACGTTTCCTCCTGCATTTTTAATTTCTTCAACAGCATCCTGTGCACTTTCAATAGATAAATCAATAATATGGACTTCTGCACCTTGCTTCGCAAACAAAGCGGCAATTGCTCTTCCAATTCCGCTTCCTCCTCCTGTTATGACTGCTTTTTTATTTTGTAATGAAAACATCTCTCTAATTATTTAGTATTATAAAAACCGCATTTTTTTATTAAAACATTTACATAAAATAATAAATGTAAAAAATACAATTACAAATGTAGCTGATATAAATTAAATTTGAGTTTTATTTTTTTACTAATCTAATAAAATGATCTTTCTTTAATAAATTATAACATTTTTTAAGCGCTTTGTAAAAATTTTACAGAAGTTTAAAGCTTTATACAAAAAAGAATGTGTTAAAAACTACAATTTCTTGCCTATCTCAATCTTATTTCTAATTTTGTAATTGTATTTTTTACATTTATTATTTTCCATACACATAATTCAATCAAAAATGGCAGTATTAAAAGGCATTACGTGGAATCATACAAGAGGTTTATTGCCTATGGTTGCAACGGCACAGCGCTTTACCGAGTTAAATCCTGAAATCGAAATTACTTGGGAGAAAAGAAGTTTACAAGAATTTGCAGATGCTTCAATTGAAGATCTTGCAAAAAGATTTGACTTACTTGTAATCGATCATCCGTGGACAGGTTTTGGAGCGCATACTAATGCTATACTCCCTCTTTCTGATTATTTATCTTCTGATTATATAAAAGACCAAGAAATAAATACCGTTGGAAAATCATACGGAAGTTATGTTTTCAGTAATAAATTATGGGCTTTGCCAATTGATGCTGCTACTCCAGTAGCTGCAGCACGTTTAGATATTTTAGAAAAAGCAGGACTTGAAGTCCCTCAAACATATGACGATTTATTGGCTTTAGCCAAAAAAGGTTTGGTTGCATTTGCTGGAATTCCAGTTGATGTTTTAATGAGCTTTTATATGTTCTGCTGTAGTTTAGGCGAAGCTCCTTTTCAATCTGAAGATAAAGTTATTTCTGCACAAACAGGAAAAATAGCTTTACAGTTGTTTCGAGAATTGGCACAATTAATTGATCCTGCAAACTTTAATCGAAATCCAATTCAAGTTTACGAAGCGATGGTTAATTCAGATGAAATTGCTTATTGCCCATTTGCATATGGATATTCAAACTATTCTAGAGCAGGATACAGCAAGAATCTGCTTCATTTTTATGATTTAGTAAAGCTGAATAATGCACCAATGATAAGTTCTTTGGGCGGAACAGGATTAGCCGTTTCTTCTTTCAGCAAGCATATTCCCGAAGCGATTCGTTATGCGGAATTTACAGGATCATCGCATGTTCAGCAGAATATTTTTGCAGATAATGGCGGTCAGCCAGGACATTTACAAGCATGGAAAAACGACAGAATCAATTCGATCACAAATAATTATTTCAAAAATACGCTGCCTGCTTTAGAAAGAGCATTTTTAAGGCCAAGATACTCCGGACATATGTATTTTCAGGATCATGCCGGCGATGTAGTTCGTGATTATTTATTGTACGGTGGTAACGAAGAACTTGTTTTATCAGAATTGGATCTGCTTTATGCTAAATCTTTAAAATTGCAAAACTCATGAAACCATTAGAAGGATTAATTGTTTTAGAGTTCTGCCAGTTTTTGGCGGGTCCTTCTGCTGGATTAAAATTAGCCGATTTAGGTGCGAGAGTTATTAAAATTGAACGTCCCGTAAAAGGCGAAGCTTGCAGGCAATTAAGCATCAAAGATCTTTTTGTTGATGACAGCAGCCTTTTGTTTCACACGATTAACAGAAATAAAGAATCTTTTGCGGCCGATTTAAAAAATCCCGATGATTTGGTTTTAATTAAAAAACTAATCCAAAAGGCTGATATTATGACGCATAATTTCAGACCAGGCGTAATGGAAAAAATCGGACTGGACTATAATACAACGCTTACCATTAATCCGAAGATTATTTACGGAACTATAACAGGTTACGGAGATAATGGACCTTGGGCAAAAAAACCGGGACAAGATTTGCTTTTGCAATCGCTTTCGGGATTGAGCTGGTTGAGCGGACGTAAAAGTCAAGGGCCGGTTCCGTTTGGTCTGGCTGTGGCGGATTTAATGTGCGGGAATCATTTTGTACAAGGAATTTTAGCTGCATTATTAAAAAGAGCCAAAACAGGAAAAGGTGTTTTAGTTGAAGTGAGTTTGCTGGAATCTATTCTAGATGTTCAGTTTGAAGCGCTTACTTCTTTCTTAAACGATGGCGGACAACAACCGGAACGAGGCGATATTAAAGGAAGTGCACATGCTTTTTTGAGTGCACCTTACGGAGTTTATAAAACACAAGACGATTATATTTCGCTGGCAATGGGCGATTTACTTTTCATAGGAAACACGATTGGAGTCGATTTAAATCAATATGCTGACAAACATCTTTGGTTTGAAAAAAGAGACGAAATCAGAATCCTTTTAACCGATAGATTAGCCGAACAAAAAGCAGATTATTGGTTAGAATTACTTCAAAAACAAGGAATTTGGGCGGGAAAAGTTCTCGATTATGAAACTTTAGACCAACAGTCTTTTGTGAAGGATTTACAATTAAAACAAACCGTAAAAAATTCAGAGGGCGAAACTTTGGTAACAACCCGAAGTCCGATTCAGCTTGACGGCGAAATTTTAGGCAGTACAAAAGCAGCTCCTAAAGTGGGCGAAGATAATGCAGTAATACACAAAGAGTTTATTCGGTAAACTGTTGAATCGTTGATTTGTTTAATCGTATAAAACAAAACGACGAATTAACGGTTAAACAAATACAACGATTAAACGAATAAACAATAAAACGGTTAAACAAAAAAATGAAGCCATTAGAAGATTATTTAATAGTAGATTTTAGTCAGTTTCTTTCAGGTCCGTCAGCAAGTCTTCGCTTGGCAGATTTGGGCGCACGCGTTATAAAAATTGAAAAACCAGGAACTGGCGATATTTGCCGAACCTTATATACTTCTGACTTAATTATGAACGGTGAATCGTCTGTTTTTCACACCATAAACAGAAATAAAGAATCGTTTGCCATTGATTTTAAACAACCTGAGGAACTTCAAAAATTAAAAAAATTATTAGCCAAAGCCGATGTTGTCATGCATAATTTCAGACCGGGCGTAATGGAACGCATAGGTTTAAGTTATGACGATGTAAAAGCAATAAATCCAACTGTGGTCTATGCTTCGATTTCGGGTTTTGGAAATCATCCTGAACTTAAAGATTTACCGGGACAGGATTTATTATTGCAATCTTTAACGGCTTTAACTTGGCTGAGCGGTAATCAGGAAGATGGCCCTGTACCAATGGGATTGTCAATTGTTGACATGCTCGCCGGTGCACATTTAGCACAGGGAATTTTAGCATCTTTATATAAAAAAGCAACACAAAATATAGGTGGAACTGTTCAAATAAGTATGCTGGAATCTGCTTTTGATTTTCAGTTTGAGACTATTACAACTTTCTTTAATGATGGCGGCGAATTGCCAGTTCGAACTAAAACTAATAATGCTCATGCTTATCTAGGCGCGCCATACGGAATTTACGAAACCAAAAACGGCTATCTGGCTTTGGCAATGGGATCAATTCCAGTTTTGGCTTCATTGCTGAAATGTGATGAATTGTTGCAATTCCCAGAGAATAAGTTTACGCTTAGAGACGAAATCAAAAATATTTTAGCCTCTCACCTATTGACACAGGAAACGCAATTTTGGCTGGATATTTTAGAACCGGCTGACATTTGGTGCGCAGGTGTTTTAAACTATGAACAGCTTTTCAAAGAAGATGGTTTTAAAGTTTTAGAGTTTACACAGCAAGTTGAAATGCTTGACGGCTATTCGTATAAAACTACAAGATGTCCTATAAAAATTGATGGTGAATATTTTACATCAACTAAAGGTTCTCCAAAATTAGGACAGGATAATGAGCGAATTATAAAAGAGTTTATAGCATAAAATATGGTAAAATTTAGAATCGCTGTTAGAAAATTTTCTCCTTTTGAAAGCACGCTGCAAAAGCTGTGGGATGCTTTTTGTTTGAAAAACAATATTCAGATTGACGTTGAAATGGTTCCAATGGAACTTCACGATCTTTATGAAAAAACCATCACAAAAAAAGGTTTAAAAAAGGGTAAATGGGATATTGCACACCTAAATACGGATTGGATTTTTGATGCTGCAAATGAAAAAGCGGTTCTAGATTTAACCTCTTTTATTTCTCAAAATCCTCCGCAGAATTATCCTGACGGCTGGCATAAATCTTTATTACATTTACAACAAATTAAAAACGGAACGTTTGGTCTTCCGTTTCATGATGGTCCAGAGTGCTTGATTTTTAGAAAGGATCTATTTGAAAATCCAACAGAAAAAGAAAACTTCAAGAAACAATTTGGTTACGAATTGTTCCCTCCTAAAACTTGGGAGCAATTCACCCAAATCGCAACATTTTTTAACCGTCCAGAAAACAATTTATATGGCTGTGTTTTTGCCAATTATCCCGACGGTCATAATATGGTTTTCGATTTCTGTTTACAGTTATGGACACGCGGCGGCTCACTTCTGGACAATAACAATCAAATTAACATCAATCATAATCAAGCTGTTGAAACTTTAGATTATTATAGAACTATAGTAAGTAATGCGGATGCTGTTCATCCGGGATCTAAAAACTTTGGTTCTGTTGAAGCAGGAATGGCTTTCGCCGAAGGACAAGCTGCAATGGCTATAAATTGGTTTGGTTTTGCCTCAATGTGTGAAGTTATCGATGAATCGAAAGTAAAAGGCAAAGTAGATATTACAGAATTACCTTTTAATGCAGACTGCAAAACAGCTTCGTTAAATGTGTATTGGCTCTACACAATTGGCACAGGAAGTAAAAATCAGCAATTGGCTTACGATTTTTTACGATTCGCAACAACGGCTGAAAACGATAAACTATTGACTTCTGAAGGTGGAATAGGATGCCGAAAATCGACTTGGAATGATGCCGAAATCAATAAAGCGATTCCGTATTATCATAAACTGGAAATGCTGCATGAAAATGCTTTGACTTTACCGCAAACTCCAATCTGGCCTAAAGTGACTGAATTTATAGATCAGATGGTTTTAAAAGCGATTGAAACAGAAATTCCGTCAAAAATACTTTTAGAAATAACACAGCATAATATTGAAAAATTAACAAAATGAATATTCCCTATAAACCTTTACTGCCCGAGACCAAACAGCCGATTATAATTATCGGAGCCAGCGGAATTGTGAAAGACGCGCATTTACCTGCATACAAAATGGCTGGTTTTACGGTTTTTGGCATTACGAACAGAACAATTGCAAAAGCACACGATTTAGCGAAAGAATTTGAGATTCAGCATGTTTTTGAAAATGTTGCCGATGCGGTTAAAAATGCACCATCAAATGCGGTTTACGATATTACGGTTCTACCTGATCAATATATTGAAATATTAGAACAATTGCCAGATGGAGCAGCGGTTTTGATTCAGAAACCAATGGGAAATGATTTGGATCAAGCCAGAGAGATTGTCGAAGTATGTGAGAGAAAAAATCTTGTTGCTGCAATCAATTTTCAGCTTCGTTTTTCACCATTTGTAAGTGCTGCAAGATATTTAATTAATGAAGGATTGATTGGCGATTTATACGATTTTGAATTTAAGGTTACGGTAAATACACCTTGGGAATTGTTTCCGTTAATCAAAGAACATCCAAGATTGGAAATTCTTTTTCACAGTGTGCATTACATTGATTGTATTAGATCTTTTCTCGGAAACCCGAAAAGTGTAATGGCGAAAACAGCCAAACATCCGCTTAAAAAATTATCATCATGCCGTTCTACTATTATTCTGGACTATGGAGAAGATAAACACGTTGTTATCAACACAAATCACGATCATCATTTTGGTCCAAATCATGAAGAAAGTTACATTAAATGGGAAGGAACAAAAGGCGCAATCAAAGCCAAAATGGGTTTACTGATGAATTATCCAGACGGGCTTCCAGACATTTTTGAATATGCAATTGAAAATGAAGAAGGCAAATATGAATGGAAAAAAGTTGATCTTGAAGGCTCATGGTTTCCAGAAGCTTTCATTGGAACGATGTCAAATTTAATGCGCTTTAAAGAAGGCTCAGACTCAAAATTACTAGCAAGTGTTCAAGACGTTTTAGATACCATGAAAGTTGTTGAAGCCTGCTACGTCAGCAACACAAACGGAGGAATTTTAATTTAAGTCTTAAAGTCAAAAGTCGAAAGTCTTAAAGACTTGGCTTTATAACACTTTATGACTTTCAAACTTTTGACTTTCAAACTTTTGACTTTCAAATTTTTGACTTTCAAACTTTTGACTTTCAAACTTTTGACTTTCAAACTTTTGACTTTCAAACTTTTGACTTTACAACTTTAGACTTTACAACTTTAGACTTTACAACTTTAGACTTTACAACTTTAGACTTTACAACTTTACGACTAAATATTTATGTATTTCAAATCAACTTTTTTCGAGGATTACTTACTTGATGATAAGCGAGTAACTTTAGGCAGAACCATTACAGAAACTGATTTTGTAGTTCATGCCGGACATACGGGAGATTTTTTCCCTCATCACATGGATGCTGAATGGTGCAAAACACAGCCATTCGGACAACGTATTGCGCATGGAACTATGGTTTTTGCCATTGGTATCGGACTAACTGCTTCAGAAATAAATCCTGAAGCTTTTTCTAGAGGATATGACAAAATGCGTTTTGTAAAACCAGTTCATATTGGTGACACGATCCATTCTGAAATTACCATTTCTGAAAAAGGCGAAGCCAAAAATCCCGAAATGGGAACTGTAACAGAACATGTTGAAATCATTAACCAAAGAGGTGAAGTGGTTTTGGTATGTGATCACCTTCTTCTTGTGAAGAAAAGGTTCTAAGGTACTAAGGTTCTAAGATTTAAAATTTTGCGTTTTAGAGCCTTCGTGACAAAGAAAAACCTTAGAACCTTAGCGTCTTAAAATCTTAGCAACTAAAAAACTAAAAAAAACTAACTAATGCAAGTAACAAACCAAACTGGCGACATACACGAAGTAGCGTCAGAAGGCGGAAAGGGAACAAAATACCTTTTGCCATTTATTTTAATTACCAGCTTATTTTTCCTTTGGGGAATGGCACATAATCTGGATTCTATTTTAATTCCGCATTTAAAAAAAGCGTGTGAATTAAACAACCGTCAATCGACATTGATTGATACTTCGGTATTTTTCGCTTATTTTATAATGGCGATTCCAGCGGGAATGCTCATTAAACGATTTGGTTATAAAAACAGTATTATCACTGGATTATTGGTTTTCGCTGCCGGAGCATTTTTGTTTGTGCCTGCAGCAAATACGAGAACTTATGAATTGTTTTTATTCGCACTATTTGTAATTGGCTGCGGATTAACAATTTTAGAGACAAGCGCCAATCCTTATGCGGCAATTTTAGGGCCTGCTGAATCATCTTCTAAAAGATTGAATTTAGCAGCTTCATTCAACGGTTTAGCGGCTATGATTGCTCCAATTGTAGGTTCATTATTTATCCTTTCTGGTACAAATCACACACCTGAACAAATGGCTGCTATGCCCGAAGCAGAAAAAGCATCTTATTTATTAGGTGAAGCTGCTGCAGTAAAAATGCCTTATATTATTTTAGGAAGTGTATTGGTTTTGGTGGCGATTATATTCTATTTCATGCATTTGCCATCGATGAAACCTCAGCATACTGAAGCCGAAATTAAACCGGGATTTTTCTCTGTTTTAAAATTTAGACATTTAAGCTGGGCTGTTGCAGCGCAGTTCTTTTATGTTGGTGCACAAGTTTGTATTACGAGTTTCTTTATTAGAATAGCACAGCAAGGCGCAGGTTTAGATGAAAAAACAGCAGGATATTATCTTGGTATTTATGGCTTCTTGTTTATGGCAGGACGTTTTATTGGAACTTTCTTCTTAAAGTTTGTAAAGGATTATGTTTTACTTTCTATTTATTGTGCTGCCAGTATTGTACTTTGTTTGTTAGCCATTTACGGAACTGGAATCGTAGTTATCTACGCTTTAGGCGGTATCGGTTTTTTTATGTCAATTATGTTCCCGACTATTTTCTCATTAGGATTGGTTGGTTTGAAATCAAATACAGAAACTGGCTCTTCATGGCTTGTAATGTCGATTGTGGGCGGTGCTATTCTTCCTTATGCAATGGGAACTTTAATCGATATGAAACACGATGACATTCAATCAGGATATATTATTCCGCTTTTGTGTTTTGTGATTATTTTATCGTTTGGTTTGTATGGTCATAAAGTGAAAGCTTTAAAACAATAAATAATTTTAAATTTTAGATTTAATAAAAAACGCCTCAATTAATTGAGGCGTTTTTCGTCATGTTTAAATTTAATTAATAGGCGATCATCGAAGAAACATGATCATTGTGGTATTTTTATTGCTTTTACTTCTATCTCCAGCCTCCGCCAAGAGATCTGTACAAATTAACAACCGCTTGCAGTTTTTGCAGGTTATCATTTACACCGCTCAATTGCGCCGCTAAAAGGTTTTGTTCTGAAGTTAATACATCTGTATAATTTGTTGCCGAGCTGTATTCTAAAAGCTGTTGCGTAAAATCGACTGCTTTTTCTAATGCTTCAATTTGTTTTTCTCTTGAATCTTCTTTTTCTACTGCCATTTCATAAGCATACAAAGCATTTGAAACTTCTTGTCCGGCATTTAAAAGACTTTGTTGAAAATTATTGTAAGCTTGTAATTGTTGTGACTGCGCATTTGTTAATCTCATTTTATTAAGCCCTTGATTAAAAATTGGCTGCGTTAAACCGCCAATAATCGAGTAGAAAATAGAATTACTAAAGAAATCTTTCAATTCTAAATTCGAAAATCCGCTGCTGGCTGTAAGTGTCAAACTTGGATAAAAATAAGTTTTAGCCAAATTCGTCGATTCAAAAGCAACTCTGAAATTAAATTCCGCCTGACGAACATCTGGGCGATTATGCAATAGTTGTGAAGGTATGCCTACAGCAATATTCTCAGGAATAATCTGCGTACCTAATACTCCTCTTTCAATTGCTCCAGGCGCCTGCCCTAACAAAATATTTATTGCATTCTCGGTTTCGCGAATGCTTTGTTTTAAATCTGGAATCAATACCTCAGCAGCATGCTGATTGGCTTCACTTTGTACTACAGCTGCACCAGTTACAATAGCTCCTTCTTTTAATTCTTTAATCGTTTCAACATTTTTGATTCGACTTGCCAATGTAGCTTCTGTAATTGCCAATTGTTTGTCGTAAGCTAACAACAAGAAATAATTATTTGCAATGTCTGAAATCAATTGTGTCTGAATTGCTTGCTTTGCAGCATCTGTAGCAAGATAAGAAGCTAAAGCTGCCCTTTTTGAACTGCTTAGTTTTCCCCAAACATCAATTTCCCAAGAAGAACTTAAACCTAGTTTATGGGTTGTAGTTAATGTATTGATATTAATTCCCGGAGGAAAATTAAGTCCCGCTTGCGATTGTTTGTTTCGCGTAATGTTTGCATCTACATTTAACGTTGGATAATACGCTAATTTACTTTGACGTAAAGCTGCTCTCGACTGCACAATATTTTCAATTGCATTTTTCAAGTTAAGATTTTGGTCTAATCCTTTTTGAATTAACGCATTTAATTTTTCATCTTTAAAAACACTCTGCCAAGGCATATCGGCAATTGTAGTAGAATCGGCAGAAGCCTGATCACGATACAGTTTATCTGTTGAGAGCGTTGTTGGACGTTCGTACTTTTTGGTAATCGAGCACGCACTTAAAAGTGCGGCTGTGATTACCATCAGAATATATTTATTTGAACTATTAGTCATCTCTGTTTTAATTAAATTTTACTCTTTGTGAGCTTCTAGTAACTGAATTTCCTCATCATCGTCTTCATCATCATAACCGTCTTTTGCAGGACCGCTTACTCTTTCTTGTAAGGTTTGGAAAATGATAAACAGAACCGGAATTACAAATACTCCCAAAATGGTTCCAATTAACATACCTCCAACAGCTCCTGTTCCAATCGATCTATTTCCTACAGCTCCTGCTCCAGTAGCAAACATTAAAGGAACAAGTCCTAAAATAAAGGCAAACGAAGTCATTAAAATTGGTCGTAAACGTGCTACGGCTCCTTCAATTGCAGCTTGTACGATTGGCAGACCTTTACGTCTTCTATCAAGGGCAAATTCGACGATCAAAATACCATTCTTCGCAAGAAGTCCGATAAGCATGATTAAGGAAATCTGCAGGTAAATATTACTGTTTAGCTTGAACACAATCGAGAACAAATACGCTCCCGCTAATCCAAACGGAATGGAGAATAATACCGCAAACGGCAAAATATAACTTTCATACTGCGCACTTAATAAGAAGTAAACAAATACTAAACACAAAATAAAGATGAAAATCGTTTCACTTCCTGATGCTAACTCCTCACGCGTTAACCCTGAAAATTCGTATCCGTAACCTGCCGGCAGATTTTCTGCTGCAACTTCTTGAATCGCTTTGATCGCATCTCCAGAACTAAATCCTGGATTTGGAGCTCCTGTAATCGAAATAGAAGAGAAAAGGTTAAATCTTGAAATCGATTCTGGTCCAAAAACTCTGGTCATTTTTACAAACTCTGTAATTGGAGCCATGTTTCCAGCGCTGTTACGAATAAAGATTTTATTTAATCCTTCTGTATTAGTTCTAAACTCTGGTGAAGCCTGAATCATCACACGATATTGCTTTCCGAACTTATTGAAATTCGACGCATACAATCCACCATAATACCCCTGCATGGTTGATAAAATTGTATTTATCGAAACTCCTGCATCTTTGGCTTTTGCCAAATTAATATCCATCATATATTGCGGGAAACCAGGATTAAAAGGTGTTGTCGCGTATTGTATTTCTGGACGTTTAGATAACTTTTCTAAAAACTCAGTATTTACTTTAAAGAACTCAGCAGTTGTATGTCCGCCTTTATCTTGAAGCTGAAATTCGAATCCGCCGCTTTGTCCAAAACCTTGAATAGTAGGAGGCGAAATAAAGAATATATTTGCTTCACGTATTCCTCTTGTTTTAGCAAAAAGCTGCCCAATAACATCATCAACACTTAAATCACGATCGCCCCACGGTACCAGTTTTACAATAACCATACTATACGCACTTCCCGCTCCAGCAGTAAAGTTCTGTCCCACAATACGAAGTGTGTTTTTAACTCCCGGAATCGTCTTAGCAATACTGTCTACTTGTTTCGCAATTACATCAGAACGTTCCATAGAAGATGATGGCGGCAAGCTGATATTAGCAAAAACAGTTCCCTGATCTTCCGAAGGAACGAAAGCAGATGGCGTGGTTTTCATCATGTAAAATAATGCCAAACCTGAAATCAAAATTGAGGCTAATACAATCCATTTTTTTACAGAAAGGAAACTTACTGAACGTTTATATCTTTTGGTTACATTATCAAATGCAACGTTAAATGAAGTATAAAAACGCTGTAAATAGCTTTTATGTTTATGGTCATCTGCATGCGGTTTAAGTAAAAGCGCACATAAAGCCGGGCTCAGCGTCAAGGCATTTACTGCCGAAAGAATAATCGCAACAGCCAGTGTAATACCAAACTGCTTATAGAAAACTCCTGTTGATCCTGTAATAAAAGTTACCGGAATAAATACCGCCGCCATTACTAATGTAATCGAAATAATCGCTCCCGAAATTTCGTCCATAGCATGAATTGTTGCTTTTTTTGCCGATTTATAACCGTGATCTAATTTGGCGTGCACCGCCTCGACGACCACAATTGCATCATCGACGACAATACCAATGGCAAGAACCATAGCAAAAAGCGTCAACAAGTTGATCGTGAATCCGAATAAATTCAGGAAGAAAAACGTTCCTACAATTGCAACCGGAACTGCAATTGCTGGAATCAAAGTAGATCTAAAATCTTGAAGGAAGATAAATACTACGATGAAAACTAATATAAAAGCTTCGATCAAAGTATGAATTACTTTCTCAATAGAGGCATCCAAATTTTCGTTGACGTCGACCATAATGGTATACTTCATTCCTTTTGGAAAAGTCTTCGCCGCTTCTTCAATTAATTTTTTAGAATTAATAATTACATCACGTGCATTCGATCCAGGAGTCTGGCTGATCGCCATTGCTGCCGATTCTACACCGTTTGTTTTAATGGTTTGAGCATAACTTAAAGATCCTAGCTCTACTTTAGCCACATCTTTAAGTCGGAGCATTTGTCCGTTCCCAACCGATTTAATAACAATATCCTCAAACTCTTTAGCGCTGGTTAAACGTCCTTTGTATTTAATTACATATTGAAATGCTTGATTTCCGTTTTCACCAAATTTACCTGGCGCCGCTTCAATATTTTGTTCTGCCAAAGCAGCCGAAATATCACTCGGAATCAATTTATATTGCTGCATTACATCTGGTTTCAGCCAAATTCGCATAGAGTAATCTTTTGCACCAAAAACGGTTACATCTCCTACTCCAACTACACGCTGAATCTGAGGTACAAGATTGATCTTAGCATAATTTTGAAGAAACGTTTGATCATAAGCTTTATCATCACTGTATAAAGAGAATATCAATAAGTTACTACTCTGACTTTTGGTTACTGTAACCCCTGCCTGAGTTACCTCAACTGGTAATAAACTTGTTGCTCTTGAAACTCTATTTTGAACGTTTACCGCCGCTAAATCAGGATCTGTACCAACTTTAAAGAAAATTTTAATCGAAGCGTTTCCATCATTTGTTGCTGTAGAAGTCATGTAAGTCATGTTCTCTACACCATTAATCTGCTCTTCAAGCGGAATTACAATACTTTTAAGTACTACGTCGGCATTGGCTCCAGTATAACTTGCTGCTACGTTTACAGTAGGAGGCGCAATATCCGGATATTGAGAAATAGGTAACTCTATTAGGCCTAAAACACCTAAAATGACAATAATAACAGATATTACCGTCGAGAGTACGGGTCTTTGTATAAATTTTTTAAACATCTTTATTGTTTTAAGTCAGCATAAATCATTTCTGATTTTTGATTATTAGCTTTAATCTCACTTCCCTCTTTTAAAGAAGCTACTCCTTCTAATACAATTTCATCTCCTGCTTTCAAACCGCTTGTTACTACGTAATAGTTTTTGGCTGTATTTTCAAGAATCGTAATATTGGCATTTTTAGTTTTGCCATCTTTACCTACAACTACTGCAAAAATTTTATCCTGAAGTTCAAAAGTTGCGCTCTGAGGAATAATCATAGCATCTTTTACTTCACTCGGAATTCTAATTGTTGTGCTGCTTCCGCTTCTAATAATTCCTTTTGGATTTGAAAAACGAGCTCTAATATTTACAGTTCCTGTTTCAGTATTAATCAACCCGTTTACAGTCTCTATTTTTCCTTTTTGATCGTAAGCTGAACCATCTGAAAGCAATAAAGAAACATCTGGCAGACTTTTAATTTTCTGACTTAACGACATTCCGGTATTATCTTTAGTGAAGTTTAAAAGCGCTTTTTCATTCATAGCAAAATAAGCGTACACATTTCCTATGCTCGAAACTGTTGTTAAAGCTTCAGCAGTATTAGAACTTACTAAACTTCCTAAACGGAATGGGATTGAACCTACAACACCGTCTACTGGACTTGTTACTGTTGTATATCCTAAATTGATTTTGGCATTTACTAAAGCTGCATTTGCCTGTGCTAAAGCTGCTAATGCTGATTCGTAAGTATATTGAGCTGACTCTAAGTCATATTTGCTTATAATACCTTTTTCTACTAATGGTTTTACTTTGTTAACTGCAAGTTTTGCGCTGCTTACATCTGCTTGTGCACTTTTAATGCTTGCCGCAGCAGTTCTAACTTGCTGCTCGTATTCTGGCGCACTAATTTTAAACAATGGCTGGCCTGCTTTTACTACTGCACCTTCATCTACAAAAATCTTGTCAATATAACCTTCAACTCTTGGTCGGATATCAATATTCTGCTGTCCTTGAATACTGGCAGGATAATCGCTGTTTAGCGTAGCTGATTCTGGCTGTAATGTCAGCGTTTTATACTCTTTAACTTGTGGCGCGCCTCCGGCTTGAGCCGATTTATCATTTTTATTACCACAAGATGCGATAATAATTGATGCTGCGAAAATGCTTAAAAACGATTGCTTATTCATTGTTAAAATGTGTAATTATCTATTTATTAGTAAGCAAAAGAACTAAAATAGAATACGCGAAAAATAGGAAATAGACGAAAAGCAAAAGACAATCGATAGAGATGAGCTGACACACGATGAAATTTTCTAAAAATTAAACAACTGTTTAATTTCTAAACTCATCGGTTCTAATAAGGTTTATAAAGTCTCTAAATCTCTTTTTAGCGATTGCTTTTATATCTTATTTAAATAAAATGTAATATTGTCATAAAAAAAGAAAACGTATAATGGCTTCAAACATTTTTAGACCTTATTTATTTACTGGACTGCATATTTTGAGCTGGTTATTATTGGGATTTATCATGTTGTTTTACATCCCTTTAACCTGGAATGTAGTGCTTCCAACGGTTTTTTGGATTTGGCAGATAATAGTACTGTTTTTATTAATAATTGTTTTCTATTCGAATGCCCGAATAATAGTTCCAAGAACCATAATAAAAGATAATACTTCGCCATTTCTGCTGTGGGCTTTACTAATTGTTTTTGTCATGCAGATCATCGCCTTTTTTTATACGTCGCAAACAGATCTTCACAGCAAAATTCGCCTGGTTTTAGGACTAAAAAAGTATAAAAGCCCTTATTTTGACAATTATGTTTTAATGTTAACTTTATTGGTTTTAGGAATCAGTACTAGCTGGGCTATGCTGCAGCATTGGCAGAAAGCCGCTCAACATAAGCAAAAGCTCGAACAAGATAAAACAATGGCTGAACTGGCGATGCTTAAAGCTCAAATAAATCCGCACTTTTTCTTTAATTCCCTTAATAGTATTTATTCGCTTACTTACACTGATATTGAAGATTCGAGAAATGCGCTGCATACTCTAAGCCGAATGATGCGTTACTTACTTTACAGTACCGAAGAAACGACAACTTTACTGAAAGAAGCAGACTTCATGAA
The DNA here is from genome assembly GCF_004119505.1 of Flavobacterium sp. YO64. Taxonomy (NCBI): domain Bacteria; kingdom Pseudomonadati; phylum Bacteroidota; class Flavobacteriia; order Flavobacteriales; family Flavobacteriaceae; genus Flavobacterium; species Flavobacterium sp. YO64. The sequence goes on from NZ_NRQV01000007.1 coordinate 190,793, forward strand.
GGATTTTATTGCTTTAATGAAACTTCGTGCTAACAGTAAACTTACTATTACAACTGATATACCGCAAAAAATTCACGATTACCCAATAGTTCCAATGTTATTATTACCTTTAGTAGAAAATGCCTTTAAACATGGTGTTCATGCTACTGATAAAAGTGAAATTCATATTTCGCTGAGGCAGAAGGACAGTACTTTAGAATTTGAAGTAGAAAATACGTATTTCGAAAAATCTTCAACTACAAATGAAGGCGGTATTGGGTTAACAAATACAAAACGCAGACTGCATTTAATTTACCCTGACAAGCATACTTTAAAAGCCGGTATTGCTCCAAATGGTAAATACAATGTAAAACTGCACTTAACTTTAGATTAACGATGGTATTAAAATGTATAGCTGTAGACGATGAACCACTCGCATTAAAGCTCGTGGAAACTTTTATTGAGCAAACGCCTTTTTTACAATTGAGCGCCAGTTGCGATAATGCAGTCGAAGCTATGGCTTTGATTCGCGACAAACAGCCAGATCTTGTTTTCTTGGATATAAACATGCCAAATTTAACTGGAATGGAACTCGCCCGACTTTTGCAAGATCAGCCGGGATCACTTCCTAGAATTGTTTTTACAACAGCTTACAATCATTATGCGATAGAAGGTTATAGAGTAAATGCAGTAGATTATCTCTTGAAACCTTTTAGTTATGAAGAGTTTCTGCGCGCCGCAAACAAAGTACTGCAATTAACAGAAGATAATTCTAACCAATTTCAGTCTATTACTGCCGATGATGAGTTTATTTTCTTAAAAGTAGAATATCAATGGGTTAGAATTTCTTTAAAACATATTTTATATATCGAAAGTTTGAAAGATTATGTAAAAGTACATCTCGATGATTCTCAAAAAACAGTGCTGTCGCTTATATCCTTAAAAGCACTCGAAGAAAAACTGCCTTCAACCAAATTTATGAGAGTTCACCGCTCATTTATTGTTTCGCTGGATCAAATTACCGCTATTAGTAAAAACTCACTTTTTATTGGAAAATTTGAAATTACAGTAGGCGAACAATACAAAGAAACGTTTAAAACCATCGTAGATAAATGGTTAAAATAAAATTGAAATAGAATATCATGGAAAAAAGATCAAACAAATATCATTTGACATTAAGTCTAAAACAATATGCAAATGGTGAAACAGAACCTGCAAAAGAACTTGGACTGGAGTTTAGTAATCACGATGAAATCTTTGGAATCATAGAAAAAATAAAAGATAAAAATATATTCGATAATCCGCATGAAGCAACACAGTTTGCAGTAGGTTTAAAATTATTTAATGAAATACACATCAAGCATCGCAAAAATCCTTTGTTTGACGAATTAAACGAAGTGTTTCCTATCTTCATGAAAAAGCTTAAAAGTTTATAATTTTACACATAAAAACAGCCAAACCTGATAATCAAGTTTGGCTGTTTTTTTTAGAATCTATTCTTATTTCTAATTAGAATCATTAACTAATTTTAAAATAGCACTAAGTTCGCTGCTTTCTTTTTCAGTTAATGGCAATAACGGTTTTCTTAATTTTCCTCCATCAATTCCCATACTATTTAAACCAGATTTTATTGCTCTTGGAAGTCCTTTTTCTACAATAAACTTCAACAAATTGATCTGCTTGTAAAATACTTTTTGAGCTTCTTTTAAATCATTATTTTGAATTGCGTTGTATAACGCAATATTCAATTCAGGAATTAAATTGGGAGCTGCTGTACACCAACCCGCTGCTCCTGCAGCGAATGCAGAAAGCGCCAGCGGATTTGATCCGTTGTAAAAAGCAACATCTTCGCCTAACTCTTTCTTCAAATAATGCATTCTTTGAACATCGCCTGTACTTTCCTTAATCATTGTAACATTTGGAATTTCAAGAAGTCTTTTCAATAAAGCAGGCGACATATCAATTCCTGCTGTAGCTGGATTATTGTAAGCCATTATCGGAATAGAAATTTGCTTCGCGACAGTATCATAATGCTTCACAATTTCGTCATCGCTCAATTTCCAATAGCTCATAGGAATAATCATTACAGCATCGGCTCCAGCCTTTTCTGCCGCTTTTGCATGGTAAATAGTTTTTTCAGTTGTTAAATTTGAAGCACCTACTAATATCGGAACCCGCCCTTTTGTCTGTTCAACAGTTGCTTCAGTAATAGCCTCTTTTTCTTCATCATTCAAATAAGGCATCACTCCTGTACTTCCCAGCGGAGCAACTGCGTGAGATCCTGATACAATCAACCGCTCTAATAATTGCTTATAAAGCTTAATATCAACTTTTTCATTTTCATCAAATGGCGTAATTGGATAGGCAATAATACCTTTAAACTGGTTGTTTTTCATTTCTTCGCTTTTTTATAAATCTCTTCCCTCTTCTTCTCTAAGTGCTACTCCTAAATTTTGCAATTGCGGTGCATTTTCAGTCGCAATGTATTTTGCATTTTCAGTATTACTTAAGTTTTGATGTCTGTGCCATGTCCAAGCCGGAATATAAACCGCATCTCCAGCCTTCCACTCTACTTTTTGATCTTCGATTTCAGTATATCCAGAACCTTCAATTACATACAACAATGTTTCATAGGTATGTCTATGTCGGTTCGTTAATTGTCCAGGCAATAATCCTCCAATAGTCATACTTACATTTTTACTTGGCAGATCGACAAAAAATACGGGATGTTTTCTTTCTGTCGAAAATTGATCGTGTACCCCCGCATTTTCAACATTTCTATGAATTAATTTTTCAGGCATTACAAAACTTGGTCTTGCATAAGTTTGATGAAAATCTTTTGATGAGAATTTTTTTTCTTTAGTTTCCATGTTCATTAAATTTTAATTGATGCATTATTGCGTGACAAAAATATTGTAACTTTGGACTGCACAGATAACACAGTTTTATCACAAACAACTAGTCCAGATGTTACGACCATGGCAATTTGAAATTCAATTAGATAAGAAATCCGATAAAGCACTTTATCTGCAAATTGCCGATGCCATTATCGTCGCTATAAAATCACACAAACTTACCTCAGGAAATGCTTTACCTGGAAGTAGACAACTCGCTGGTTTACTGAACGTAAACCGAAACACAGTCATCGAAGCATTAGACGTCTTAACTGCCGAAGGCTGGCTCATTACAATTGATAGAAAAGGTACTTTTATTGCCGATTTATCACCTGATATGCTTTGTGATAAACAGAACGATTCTCAGATTAATACAACTATTGCAGAAGCAAAAACACATCTTATTTTTGATGATGGACTACCCGACAGCAGTCTTGCGCCGATGAATGATCTTGCTCGTGCTTACAGAGAAATCTTTAATCGAAAGTCCCGAAGACAAATTATGGGATACAGCACTGAACTTGGTGATATCGAATTTAGAAAAGCAATAGTCCAGATGCTGAATTTTAAAAGAGGGATGAACGTTTCGGCAAATGAAATCTGTATTACAAGAGGAAGTCAAATGGCAATGTATTTGGCGGCTCATTGTTTGCTCACTAAAGATGATTTTGTGATGATTGAAAATCCAGGCTACAAACCTGCTTGGGAAGCTTTTGAAAATGCAGGTGCAAAACTGCTTCCAGTAAGCGTTGCATTAGATGGTTTAGATCTAAATGAAGTTGAAGCTTATCTAAAAAAACATAAAAACATAAAGGCCATTTATGTTACACCTCATCATCAATTTCCGACAACGGTTACAATGAGCTTAAAAAAAAGACTGAAATTGATAGAATTATCCAATCAGCATAATTTCACCATTATTGAAGATGATTATGATAATGAATTTCATTTCGGACAACGACCAATTTTACCCATTTCAAGCTACAGTAAGGCAAAAAACTTTGTTTACATTGGCACGTTAAGTAAAATTGTAGCGCCAGCGCTGCGAATTGGTTATCTAGCAAGTTCTGTAGAAAACGTAGAGAAAATTGGAAAACACAGAAAAATTATCGACGTTCAAGGTGATAATATCATGGAAGAAGCTGTTTTGAATCTTATAAACGAAGGCAAAATAAAAAGACATCTCAAACGAACGAGTTTAATCTACAAGGCAAAAAGAGATTATTTTGAAAGTCTTTGCAAGCTCCATCTTAAAGACAAAATTACTTTTATTAAGCCAGAAGGCGGTTTGGCTTTTTGGATTGTTCCAACTACTGAAACCAATCTTCAAAAAGTATGTGATGAACTGTTAACTAAAGGAATCAAAATCATGAATCCTGAGAAATTCAGTTTTGAAAAACCTGTTTTAGGTTTACGATTAGGCTATGCCTCACTAAGCGAAAAGCAATTAGAAGAAGGCATCATTGCACTCTCTAAGTATTTATAAAACAAAAAAGACTGAAAACACAAGATTTTCAGTCTATATTAGATTAAGAAATGTTAGTTAATTACAATTTTCCATTTCGATAATCGAAAAGCCATTTTTACGAATTTTGTTTTCAATTTCTAAAGGCGCTTTATCGATATGACAAAATCTGCATTCTTTTGAAGTTAAAGGCTGACCCTCTTGAGAAACACTTTTAAGATACGTTTTTCCATATTCAAAAACCTGTTCTGTATCGCTTGTATTTTCATCAACCAAAATATCAAAATGCATAACCTCTCCGTCTTTTCGGGTAACATAAGTGTCCCATACTGCTACTTTCATATTGTTTTTTGTTTGTGGTTTTTAATTTATGGTTTGTGAAAACTTAACTTTGTCAAAGTTTCAAACTTTGACAAAGCTTGAAACTACTTGTGTTTATCCAATTACATCTGCAATTGAAGCTCCAAAATTAATATGAAGCACATTTCCGTTTGGAGTTACTAAGGCAGGTACAGATTGTACTCCTGCTTTTTGAGCTTCTGAAATTCTCGCTCTGTCTTCTCCAATATTTACTACTTCAACATCTTTAACTAAACTTAAAATGTCGTGTTCGGCACTTACACAAACTGGACAGCCGGCGTGATAAAAAATTGATTTGCTCATTTGTATTTGTTTTTAATTTGACTTTATTGCCATGACAAAATTAGAAAGGATATACAGTCCTTAAATAATCCAGTTTTCTCATTTATAGAAGAAACTGGACTATTTGAAATACTCAAAACTGGATCTTTTTTACGTTTCTCAATGCCTTTACCTTTGCAGCTATGAAAGAAGATATAATTTACAATTTGAGGCAGGTTCATCAACGTATTGAGGATGCCTGCAGACTTTCTGACCGAAAATTATCTGATGTTCAATTACTATTGGCGACTAAAACAGTCCCTGCAGAGAGAATACGAATTGCAATAGAAGCAGGAGAAACGCTTATTGGCGAAAACAAAATGCAGGAACTTCGTGATAAAGATTCTGGTTTGAAAGATTTAAATATAGAGCGTCATTTTATTGGACATCTTCAAACCAACAAAGTCAAAGATGTTTTAAAATACGCATCCTGTATTCAATCTTTAGACCGATTGTCTTTAGCCGAAGAATTAGACAAACAATTACTAAAAGAAGACAGAAGCATCAATGTTTTTATTCAAGTAAACACCTCGTTTGAAGAAAGTAAATTTGGACTTGCACCAACTGAAGTTATCTCTTTTATTAAAGAAATAAAAAAGTATAAAACTTTAAACATAAAAGGTTTAATGACAATTGGTTTATTAGACGTTGAGAAAGAAAAAATGCGTCCGTCGCTGCAATTACTTCGAGAAATAAGGGATCAAATTTATGATGCTCAAATTGAAGGCGTAACCAATTTAAAACTTTCAATGGGAATGTCGCAGGATTTAGAACTGGCTATTGCCGAAGGTTCAAATATGGTAAGAGTGGGAACTTCAATTTTTGGAAATCGTTTTTTAGGAAAAGAAATCTGGAATGAAAATATTGCAGAATAAAGCATAATTTTGCATCAAATAAAACACACAAATGAATCTGTACGAACTTGTTGTAAACGATACTGAAAAAATTGCACTTGATGATTTGCTTTTCAGTGAAGAAAACAAAACGACATTGCTTAACACAATCAAAGAGCATAAGTATATTGACGAATTAAAAAAATACAATCTCAACGTCGACAATAAAATACTGCTACACGGTCATTCTGGCTGTGGTAAAACTACAACTGCAAAAGCCGTAGCAACAGCTTTAAATAAAAGCATTGTTATTATCAACCTCAGCACTTTAATTAATGCTAAAATTGGAGAAACTTCAAAAAATGTAAAGGCTCTTTTTGACAAAGCAATTCGCGAAAAAGCAGTTTTATTTCTAGACGAATTTGATCAAATTGGCAGAAGCCGAGAAAGTGACGATAAAGATGTTGCCGAAATGAGACGTTTGGTAAATACGATCATTCAATTAATTGATTATTTCCCAACAGATAGTTTGTTGATATGCGCTACAAATTTTTACAATAGTATTGATTCGGCATTGCTCCGCAGGTTTCAAATTAAACTAAAATTTGAAATGCCGAGTAAAAATGAACTGAATGCGTATTATGATAAAACACTTGATGTTTTTCCTGCCCATTTACAGGATATTTCACGTAAATATGATATTTCCTATGCCGAAGCAAAAGATTACGTTCATACAGCGATGAAAAGACAAATTATTGCTGAATTGGAGCTTGAAGAACAAAAGAAACGTATTGAAACTATTTCATAAAAAAACGCCTCAAAATTTTGAGGCGTTTTCAATTATAGAACAAATATTATTAAGCTTTAGCTTTTCTTTTCACAGTACAGCCAATTTCTTTAGTTTGTGTTACAGCAGGTTTTTGATTGCTTTTTAAAGCTGCAATTACATCTTCAGCATATTTTACTTTATCTGCTTTTGTGCCTTCTGGATCATTATCGATTGCACCAACATATTCTACTACATTTCCTTTTGCTGTTTTAGAAACGATAAAAATGTGAGGCGTACGTTTTGCACCATACTCATCGGTAATTTTTTGTCCTGGATCTAACAAGTATGGAAAAGGATATTTTTTCTCTTTTGCCAAATCCTGCATCTTATCAAAAGTATCTGCTTTAGAAGCTTCTGGATCGTTAGGGTTAATTGCAATTACAGGATATCCCTGTGGTTTGAACTTTTTATCTAAATCAATTATTCTTTGTTCGTAACCTACTGCATAAGGACACGTATTACAAGTAAAAACTACTATATAACCTTTTGCTTTTGGGAAACTTGCAAAAGAAACCTCTTTATTATCTACATTTTTCAGTTTAAAATCTGGAGCAGTATCACCAGCTTTAAGTGTTGCGGTTTGCGCCTGAGCTAGAAAGGCAGAGAACGCCAGCGTTAATAAAAGAATTATTTTTTTCATGGTTTTCGGATTTACAGTTTTTTATATTCAGTTAATAATTGTTCGTAAGTAAATTCACTTTCGACAAACTTTCGCTTGTCATTTTTTATAAAAAGCGTTGCTGGAATACTTCCTGACCAGCTTGGATCGATACGGTCAATAAATTCCTGTGGACTTCCTTCATTCAATAGAAATACTTCGTTTTTAAGATTTTTTCTTTTCACAAACGGAATCACATTCGAATTCAGCTTTGATTTAAAATCCAAACTTACTAGTAATACCGCCAATTTATCTGATTTATGTTCTGCACTCAATTTTTCAAAATGCGGTAACTCTTTTATACAAGGCACACACCAAGTTGCCCAAAAATTAACAACATAAGTACTGTCTTTTCCCTTTTCAATTCTTTCGTTAAGCTGATCTATAGTAAGCAGTTTTACATTTTGACTATACGATGAAACTGAAAAAATGGCAAATAGAAACAGATAAAAAACAGACTTAATTTTCATGAGCTACAATACTTTAGGATTTTTTTTTGCCTCACAAATATAAACTAATGAAGTTTTAGTTTTTGTTAATGAAAGTTTAATACTAGAAAAAACGTTTAGTTTAATTAGACTGCTTAGTAAAAAAAAATGCTCCAGAGAAGCATAATATTTATAGCGATTATATACCCTCTGATTTCAAGCTACAGAGGAGCGAAACATTTTTTTTTAATATTACCTTCCAGTTGTTACATTTAAATTGTTAACAAACAAGAGCGTTTCTCCATTATCCAATTTAGTAAGAGATAGAATTCCGTTTTTATTCTCATTTATTCCATTTATTCTAAAACAGAATTCATTACCATCTCTGTCCATGAAAGTTAAAAATTCAGCAGTATCGTTTGAATTGTTTTGACAACGGTGAGAAATAGTATAACCATACATTACTTTAAAAACATCCTTATCATAATTATAGATTTTCCTGTCTTGAGTAAAAATCCATTTTGTATTTCGATTCCTGTCGGCATACCAAGTTCCAATAATTTTCTGTGAAGATGGCTCCTCTGTTTGATTACTCCCAAAACTTAAAGGAAATTGCAACAGCATGAATAAAATTAAAACTAGTCTTTTCATATCTATTTAAGTTTTCTTTATACTTCAAAAAAAATCTATTTCTCTAAAAACAATTCTAATTGTTTAAAAACAGGAATCAACGATTTTCCCTTCTCAGATAACGTATATTCAATGTGAAGCGGTTTTAGCTTGATAACCTTTTTATTTAAAAGTTCGAAATCTTCCAGCTCACGAAGAGCAACAGCGATCGATTGTTTATTTGATCCTTTTAAATCTCTTAAAAGTGTATTGAAACGCAGCGGACCCTCTACTGCTAGTAGAAAAATCTCTGGTTTCCACTTACCTGATAATAACTTCAAAAGTGCTTGTGCCGGACATTCGTTATCTTTTTCTGCTTTACTTTCTGTAGTCATCTTTTTTAGACTAATTGATTTGTGATTAAATATGGTCGAGCTTTGTTATGTAAAAATATAAATTAAAACCTAAAGCAAGAATTATAAACAGTAATTATGAAAATACTTTCGCTGTTATTAATCCTGATTTGCAGTGCGAGCTGTCAATCGCAAACTAATTCTAGAATGAACGATAATAAAACAAATCCGTTACTGTGTGATCCTGAAAGCGGTATGTGTGAAATGCCAATTGGCAAAGCATCAAATGAAACAGCGGATATTAAATCCGAAAATAAACCTGTAAAAATTATTTATTATACTGACCCTATTTGTTCTTCATGCTGGGGAATTGAACCGCAATTGAGAAAACTAAAACTGGAATATTCCAAATATTTTGAAATAGAGTACAAAATGGGCGGTTTACTGCCTGATTGGAGTTACAACAGCGGCGGAATCAGTAAACCTTCAGATGTTGCTCACCATTGGGATGAAGCAAGTCAGCATTACCAAATGCCTATTGACGGCGATGTTTGGCTTGAAGATCCATTGAACTCTTCTTATCCTTCTTGCATTGCTATGAAAGCGGCGCAAATTCAGAGTAAAGAAAAAGCAGTCATTTTTATGCGAATCCTTCGTGAGAAATTATATCTCGAAAAAAAGAATATTGCTAAATGGGAAAATATTGCTGAAGCGGCCAAAATTGCAAATCTTGATATTGCAAGACTAAAAAGTGATTCTGAGGGAGATGCTAAAAAACTTTTTCAAGAGGATTTAAATTTAGCAAGAACACTTGGCGTAAGGGGTTTTCCAACCTTATTTTTTGCTGATGAGAATAACAATCAACTAACGGTTTATGGTTCTAAACCATATGCTCACTATGAAAATGCTTTGCTGGCGTTATATCCTGAAGCAAAAAAGAAGATATTTAAAAATGAAAATCCATTATCTCTCTTCGAGATTTATCCAACATTGGCTCCAAAAGAATATGCCGTGATTTTAGATATTTCATTTAATCAGGCGGAAGAAATACTTGATGAATTATTTAAGGATGGAAAATTGGGGAAAATATCTATAAAAAATCATTCACTTTATTTTAGAAGTTAGTTTTTTGGACCGAAGCCATAAAGATCGATTTCTTTATGGCTTTTTTTAATGTTTGTACTTAACAGCAGACTGCAATTTCTTTTGATTTCAGAAGTAAACCTAACTACCTGAAAATTATGCAGCTATAATCTACTTTTCTGTAAAAGTTTTTTCAATTTTAAAAGTACCTTTGTAAATATGCTAAAAATTAATGAGAATTAAACTCCTCTAAATCAAATATAAAAGAGATGTTTTTCTCTATTTTTCAGAATATATAAAAAACTTTGGAAGCTAAGAAATAATGAAAAAATAGAAAAGTTATGAAAAAGCTAAACAACCAAGATTATGGTCTTAGAGACCCTGATTTTATGGATCAGGAAAATTTTGATTATACTGTAAATTTTTCACCTGACGAAGATCCATATCAATATCAAGAAGAGTTTATCGATGACGGGCGAAATCAAACTACTGATTTTAGTGGAAATGAATCGATAAGAATGGAAAACATTCCTAATGAAGAACGAGTTATAAACGAAGATAATTCGATCACTAATGATAGTGAAAAAGCAAATCAAGAGAAGGATAACAGCACTAATGAACTAATCTTTGAAAACGATCTAGAGAAAGAAAGGGATTTAGATGAAGATGAGGATTTAAGTGATTTTGATGCCGAGCATTATCCTGAAAATCATCCTAGAGCGTAATATCAACTAGACTTTATAACAGAACATTTTTAGCACATAACAATCCTAGCTTTAGGATACAATTAACGTTTTTATCGTTTACTATTATAAACTTTTGTTAAACGATCCCTGATGATTGATTTTGGCTAGATTTTCGCCGATCTTTATAATCTTACGATTTCTTTCTGGTTTAACAATCCGTAAAAAAAATCAACAGTTAAAAGTAGAATAAACGTAACATTTTTATTACATTAGACAAAATTAGGTATCATTAAATAAATTATCATAATTATGGAAAAACTAAATTTTATAGACCCATTATTACACGGAATTAAACCTGAAAAAAAAGATTACAAGGACTACAGACCATCAGTTAAACATTTAGTATTTGCGGGATTAGGTTCTCTTTTAGCTGGAGCCGTACTTAAAAAAGCCGGACAAAATAAAACAGCTGCAGTTGTAGGAAGTCTTGCTGTACCTTTGCTTGCTGCGGCATGCTATAAAAAGATAACAGAGACATCTAAAGAGAAAAGAGAAAAAACCGACAGCAGCGGTATCGAATATAATTATTAAGCAGTGTTTTTAAGCTTCAGTTTAAAAACTTGAAATCTAAAATAAAAAACACCTGTAAATTCACCATTTTGCTTGATTACAATTTGTGAATTTACAGGTGTTTTTTTTAGTTTAAAAATAAAATTGATTAAAAAATTGAAATCACCTTTTTAGGCAATATTAATATTTCCTTCTACCCAGTTTAATGCTTTATTAAAAGATTCTTTTCTAAAACCGTGAAATTCTCCCGGAACTACATAACCGAATCCGTTTGCAAGCGAAATTATTTCTTCAGAATCTGATACGATCGCTGCTCTATTCCATTTTCCAAGATTCTTTAGACCAAGCAGCGCTTCTTGAAGCCACTCGCCTGCTGTAAACTTTTCTACTTCAGTATCTAAAACCAGTAAAAAATTAATTTCATTAGTCTGCTTTACCAAATGCTCAACGGCAGGAACTACAACAATCAAAAAATCTTCTTTTGTCATTTCTGCCAATGCTCTAAAAGCAACTAAATTATCAGTTGTGTCAATTTGATGTATCATGATATTACACTTTTTGAGTTATTATTTTTTTGAGTCTGCCAAGTCTTATTCCTCTAAAATATTAATTCGAATTTTACCATTAGAATAGTAAAAGGCAACTCAAATTTACTATTAGATTTTTATTTTTTATTACACACATTCAGTCCTTTTTTTATAAGATTACAATTAGGGAATTAATACTGCTCTCCCTTTTATTTGTCCATGTCGTAGCTTATCATAAACTTCGACTGCCTGATCTAAATTATATTTTTCAACTTCAATATGAATCTTCTTTTGAAGCGCAAGTCCAATTACTTCCATTAATTCAGTTCTAGACCCCCAGTAAGGGTTTGTTAAGCTTACACCGAATGGCAGACCGTTCATATTGTATTCATAATTTCCGCCGCCAAGACCAACGATCGTTAAGTCTCCGTCTAAACCAACAACTTTTGTTCCTAAGTCAATTGTAGAAGTAGCACCAACAAAATCGATTACGACTTTGGCTTTTTTAATTCCTGTAATCTTCTTTATTTGTTCGGCTGCATCTTTATCTGTAGAATTAATGGCATAAGCAGCTCCTAATTTTTTAGCAAATTCGAGTCTTTCTGGAGTTATATCGCAGGCAATAATAGTTGAGCCGCACATTTCTGATAAAATTTGAAGAGCCACATGACCCAATCCGCCAACTCCAATTACAACTACATATTCATCCGGCATCAATTTATGCAATGATCTCTTTATAGCCGAGTACGGCGTTAAAGCAGCATCTGTTAAAGGAGCAGCAATAACTGGATCTAAATCATGAATTGGTACAAGCAAGCGCGATGAAGGCACAAGCATATAATCGGCCATTCCGCCATTTAATCCAAGACCGCCTCCAAAAGCCATTTCAGACTGGTGGTCGCAATAATTTTCATTAGAATGCTGACATGGTTTACAATGTCCGCATCCCCAAGGACCGTAGACCAAAACTGCGTCTCCTTTTTTAAATCCTTTTACATCCTCTCCTATTTCTTCTATCCAGCCTGCGTTTTCATGTCCCAATGTAAAAGTAACACCAGATACAATGCCATCATCAATTATATGCAAGTCTGAATGACATACTCCAGCACCTCCAATCTTTAATAATACCTCATCGCCTTTTGGAGATGGTTTTTCTAAATCATTTACAATTCTAACATCTTTATGTCCAAAAAAACGCACTGCTTTCATAAGATTTTTTTATAAGTTAGTTTAGTAAATTTAATCAAATAAAATTCAACTCTCACATTTTCAAGGCTATTTATACATTTCTTAACGCTATCTAAACTAAGAATCAAGAGTCTAGATAAGTGTATAAAACACAAAAACCTATTTCATTAAAGAAATAGGTTTTGTCAAAAAAATAAAAAATAAACTAACACAACATTTTAATTGT